>WAQM01000176.1 GCA_015520245.1 Pyrodictiaceae archaeon | reverse complement strand
GCCCTGGGCCTCAAGGTCAGGGGCCAGAGGACCGCGACCACCGGCCGCCCACCCCCGGCTACGTCCTCCTCCTCTTCACGCCGACCGTCATGCCCAGGCGGCCGTGGGCGACCCCAAGAAGCCGCGCAAGACGTGGGAGGGCCCCAAGCACCCGTGGATAAAGGAGAGGCTGGTGCGCGAGCTGGAGCTGGTCGGCAAGTACGGCCTCCGCAACAAGCGCGAGCTGTGGAAGGCCGAGACCATGGCCAGGTACTTCAGGCACAGGGCCCGCAAGCTCCTGGCGCTGCCGCCCGAGGTCCGCGAGAAGGAGGAGAAGGCCCTGCTGTCCAAGCTCTACAAGCTGGGCGTCCTGCCGGAGAACGCGACGCTCGACGACGTCCTCAACCTGACGGCCGAGCACTTCCTCGAGAGGAGGCTGCAGACGATAGTCTACAAGAAGGGGCTGGCCAAGACCATCTACCAGGCCCGGCAGCTCATAGTCCACGGCCACATCGCGATCGCGGGCAGGAGGATAAGGTCGCCCGGCTACCTGGTCAAGAGGGACGAGGAGCCGCTGGTCGACTACGCGCCGACGAGCCCGTTCTTCTGGCGCAGGCTTGAAGAGCAGCAGGCGCAGGCCGGTGGCGCGCCCGGGCAGCAGGGGACCCAGCAGCAGGAGGCCGGGGGGTGAGCGGGGGTGGCCAGCCTCTCCGCGAGGGAGATTAAGTGGGGGGTCGCCCACATCTACAGCAGCTACAACAACACGATAATACACATCACGGACTTGACGGGCGCCGAGACCATAGCCCGCGCGAGCGGGGGCATGGTGGTCAAGGCGGACCGCGAGAAGCCGTCGCCGTACGCGGCGATGCTGGCGGCCAGCAGGGTCGCCCAGGAGGCGATGGAGAAGGGCATAGTCGCGCTCCACATCAAGGTGAGGGCGCCCGGCGGCCACGGCCCCAAGACCCCGGGCCCCGGGGCGCAGGCCGCCATCCGGGCGCTGGCGAGGGCGGGCTTCATCATAGGCAGGCTCGAGGACGTGACGCCGATACCCCACGACACCACGAGGAGGCCCGGCGGCCGCCGCGGCCGCAGGGTCTGACGCTGCCGCCGAGGGACCGGGGTTCTTGAGGGTCGAGGTCCTCGAGAGGAGCGAGCAGAGGGTCAGGCTGCTCATAAGGGACGCGCCGCTGCCGCTCGTGAACGCGGTCAGGAGGGCCTGCTACACGGACGTCCCCGTCATGGCCGTGGACTACGTCGAGGTGTTCCAGAACAACACCGTCCTGTACGACGAGATCATAGCGCACAGGCTGGCGATGATACCGCTGCGGTCCGAGGAGGCGCTCAGGAAGTACAAGTGGCCCGAGGAGTGCAGCGGCGCCAGGCTCGGCGACCCCGACTGCTACGTCGTCCTCGAGCTCGAGGTGGAGACGGGGCCCCGCGAGCAGAGGGTGGTCTACAGCGGCGAGCTGCGCAGCCTGGACCCCGACGTCCGCCCCGTCTACGACAACATCCCCATAGTCGTCATGGCGCCCGGGCAGAGGCTGCACGTCCGGGGGTACGCGAGGCTGGGCTACGGCAAGGAGCATGCGAAGTGGATGCCGGTGACTGTGGCGGCCCACAAGTACCTCCCGAGGCTGACCTTCGACGCGTCGAGGGTGTCGGCCGAGTGCATGAGGTGCATAGAGGACGCGGCGCCGACCGTGGCCGAGAGGATGAGGAAGCTGGGCCGGGGGACGATCGAGATAACCGACGACATAAACACCAGCGGGCTGTACTGGTGCGTGACGAAGAGGTGCTCGGGCAGCGACGTCAAGCTGGAGTACAGCGACAGGGAGTTCATACTCACGGTCGAGTCCGCCGGCCAGCTCAAGCCGGAGACCATAGTGCTCAAGGCGGTAGAGGCTATTAGGCGGAAGGCGGCCCAGCTGCTGAAGGAGATCGAGGAGCTCGAGGCGGGTGGGGCAACCGCGGGCCGGGAGGGTGGCGGCTCTTGAGGTTCACGAAGAGGACCGGCCCCACGAACATACTCATAAGGAAGACGATAAGGGTGCTGCGCAAGTACGCCAGGCAGTACCGCGCGCCGATATGGAGGTACGTGGCCGAGCTGCTTGAGAGGCCGAGGAGGCTCAGGATAGTCGTGAACGTCAGCAAGATAAACAGGTACACCGAGAGCGGCGACGTGGTCGTCGTGCCGGGCAAGGTGCTGGGCGCCGGCAACATAGACCACCCGGTCACGGTGGCAGCAATCGGGTTCTCGAAGCAGGCTGCCGACAAGATAAGGGCGGCCGGGGGCCGCGTGCTGCACATCCTCCAGCTGCTGGAGGAGAACCCGCGCGGCAGCCGCGTCAAGATAATAATCTAGCCCGGGGCGGGCGCAGCGGGGTGTCGCCGGTGAGCCAGCCGGTCCGCGTGGAGCTGCCTAGGCCCCCGCGGCGCGAGCTCTACGTCGACGCGACGGACCAGATACTGGGTAGGCTGGCGAGCATCGTCGCGAAGAAGCTGCTCGAGGGCTACAGGGTCTACGTGTTCAACGCCGAGAAGGCGGTGCTGAGCGGGGACCCCCTGCGCGTGATCCGGGGTTACCTCATCCTGTTCAAGATAAGGGTCCACGTCAACCCGTACAAGTGGGGGCCGAAGCGGCCCAGGAGCCCCATAAGCATCGTGAGGGACGCAATCGAGGGCATGCTACCTAGGAGCAAGCAGCGCGGCCGCGAGGCGGCTCGCAGGCTGAGGGTCTACATAGGCGTACCCGAGGAGTTCAAGAACAAGCCGCTGGTGAGGTTCCCGGAGGCCGACGCGCGGAGGCTCGGCCACAAGCTTATCCGGGTGGAGGAGGTCGCCCGCGCGATGGGCTGGAGGGGGGTGCTCAGCAGGCCGTGAGCCAGCCCGGCCCCCAGGCCGAGCAGCAGAGGCTCGTCCTGGGCGCCAAGGTTCAGCAGGAGAAGCCCATCAAGATAGTGATAGCGACGGGTAAGAGGAAGACCAGCATAGCGCGCGCGGTCATCAAGCCCGGCAAGGGCCGCGTGTGGGTCAACGGGGTGCCGATCGAGCTGTGGCCGATAGAGATGGCGAGGTGGAAGATGATGGAGCCCCTCCTGCTCGCGGGCAAGGAGATCGTCAGCAAGGTCGACATAAGGGTCAACGTGAAGGGGGGCGGCGTCATGAGCCAGGCCGATGCGGTGAGGATGGCCATAGCCCGGGGCCTCGTGGCGTACACCGGCAGCGAGCTCCTGCGCGAGATCTTCGAGGAGTACGACAGGTCGATGATAGCCGGCGACCCGAGGCAGACGGAGCCCGAGAAGCCGATGAGGAGGAGCGCGCGCAGGAGGTGGCAGAAGAGCTACCGGTGAGGCGGCCTTGATAGTCCCCGTGAGGTGCTTCACGTGCGGCCGGCCGCTGGCCCAGTACTGGGACGAGTTCGTCCGCCGCGTCTCCTCGGGCGAGGAGCCGGCGCGCGTCCTCGACTCGCTCGGCCTCCGCAGGTACTGCTGCAGGAAGACGCTCCTCTCCCACGTACCCTTAATATACGAGGTGATGAGGTTCAGGCGCGTGCTCTAGGGGTGGGGCCCGGTGGGCGAGCAGGAGCGCGTGGTCGAGCTGTTGGTGCCTCTGGAGAAGTACCTGTCGGCCGGCGTTCACATAGGCACGCACATCTGCACCGCGTTCATGAAGAGGTTCGTTTACAGGGTTAGGCCCGACGGCATATACATCTTCGACATCAGGAAGGTCGACGAGAGGATCAGGACGGCGGCCAGGTTCCTGGCCAGGTTCTCGCCTGAGAAGATCGTGGCGGTGTCGGTGAGGCAGTACGGGCAGAGGCCGGTGCAGAAGTTCTGCACCTACGTCGGCTGCAAGGCGCTGACCGGCAGGATACTCCCCGGCACCTTCACGAACCCGGCCCTCGAGTGGTACATGGAGCCCGAGGTCATAGTGGTCACGGACCCCAGGGCGGACAGCCAGGCAGTCGACGAGGCAGCCAAGATGGGCATCCCGGTGGTGGCGCTGGCCGACACCGACAACAGGGTCGAGAACGTGGACCTCGTGATACCGTGCAACAACAAGGGCAGGAGGAGCCTGGCGCTGATCTACTGGGTGCTCGCGCGCGAGGTGCTGCGGGAGAGGGGCCAGCTCCAGCCGGGCCAGGACCTACCCGAGCCCCCCGAGGCCTTCGAGTTCAAGCCGCAGTGGAGGCAGGGCTAGCCGAGCGCCCCCTCGACCAGCAGCGCGACCTCGCACACGCGGCTCCACGGTCTCGCGCCGCCCCGCGCCAGGCTCCGCAGCTCCTCGGCCAGCCGGCTCCCGACGCAGCGGGGCTCCAGGTCCTCGCCCAGGGCGGCAGCCAGGGCCAGCGCCCTCAGCTCGTCGCTCACAGCCTCGAGGCCGCAGCTACCGCGCTCCCGGGCGACGCGGGCCGTGTAGTCGAGGAGCGCGGCGGCCTCGCCCGCCAGCCCGCACCTGACCATCTCCAGCCCCACCTCTAGGTCCTTGACGGCCGTGGCGGCCACGTGCAGGGCCTCCGGCCCCGCCGGGCAGGCCACCACGTAGTACTCGAGGCTGCCGTGGAGCAGCGCGTGCAGCGCCTCGTGGGCTAGCATGGCGCGCCTCAGCTCGGGCGGCGGGCCCGGGTAGGCGACGTGTATCCTGGGGTAGCCGTGCCACGCCTCGTGGACGACGTCGTAGCTCGCGGCCACGGCGACCCCGAGCAGCGCGGCGTCGGCGGCCAGCGCGGCCTCCATGGC
>WAQM01000175.1 GCA_015520245.1 Pyrodictiaceae archaeon | reverse complement strand
GTAGGCCAGCGTGCTCTTGCCGCAGCCGCTCTCCCCCGCCAGCCCCATCACCTCGCCGCGGCCGAGGCTGAAGCTGACCCCGTCGACCGCCCTGACGACGCCCCTCATTGTGTAGTAGTAGACCTTTAAGTTCTCGACTCTTAGCAGCTCGCTCAACCGCGCGCCCCGGCCGCGCTAGCTCACCCGAACGGGTGAAAAAGGCCGCCGCGGAGGCCGCGCCGCCGGGACGGGCGCCTAATTTTACCCTCTCCGAGCCGGCGACCCCGCCAGGCCCGTGGGGAGTCGCAGGGCGTGGTGGTCTTGGCGGCCCTCGTCGAGACTGTGGTCGACCCTCCCCTCGGTGTCGCGGTCCTCAACAGGCCCGAGAAGCTGAACGCGATGAACCGCGCGCTGCTCACCGACCTTCTGAAGGCTCTGGACGAGCTCGAGGGCGAGGCCAAGGCCAAGGTCGTCGCCCTAACGGGGCGCGGCAGGCTCTTCAGCGCCGGCATAGACCTCGCGGAGGCCGCCTCGGCCTCCACGCCGGACGAGGCGGCCGAGCTCTTCGCCCTGCTGGGTAAGGTCTTCAGGAGGCTCATCGACTACCCGAAGCCCGTCCTCTTGGGGCTCAACGGTGACGCCTACGGTGGCGGCGCGGAGCTGGTCTGGGCCGCAGACCTTGTGGCGGCCGTAAGGACGGCGAGGCTCGTGTGGTCCGAGGCCCGCTGGGGGCTCGTGGCGCCGGCGCTCTCGGCTATCGGCCCCTGGGTGCTCGGCCTCCACAGAGCCATGTACCTAGCGCTCACCGCCACGCCCCTCACGGCCGAGGAGGCCCACCAGCTGGGCATAGTGTCGTCGCTCGTCGACAGCGCTGAGGATCTCTCCGCGGCGCTGAGAACGCTCGCCGAGCGGGTGCTCGAGAACGCCCCGCAGGCGGTCGTGAGCTTCCGCAGGCTCGTGCGCCTGCACCTCAGGGCGGCCCTCGAGCACGGGCTCAGCGAGCTGGAGAGGCTAGCGAGGACCTCGACGTTCCTCGAGGCGGCCAGGGCGTTCAAGGCCAAGCAGAAGCCTCGCTACGAGTGGTGACACGGGCCCGATGGTGGCGGGCCCCGCCGTCCTGCGCTACGACGAGGGGCTCGTGGAGGAGCTGAGGAGGGTCTACGGGAGGGCGTACCGCGTTTTCCTCGAGTGGCTCGTTAGGCCGCCCGAGCGCTACTACGTGCGGGTCAACACGCTGCGGGCCGACCCGGGCGAGGTGGTGGACGAGCTGCGGGCGATGGGCCACCGGGCCTACGTGGACGAGGTCGTGGCTGAGGCCGTGTGGCTCCCCGTGGGGGGGCCGAGCAGGATCGAGGCGGCCGCCGACTGCACCATCGTCGTCGACAAGCGCACGGCCGAGAGCGTCATGATGGGGGCCCACGTCTACGGGCCCGGGGTCGTCGAGGTTAGGGGCGAGTGCAGGACCGGCGGCGAGGCCGTAGCCGTCCCCGCAGCCGCGCCCGACCTCGCGGTCGCGTTGCTCGTGGTCGAGGACCTGGAGGCTGTGCAGCGCGGCCGCGGGCTCGTGGCGCGCAACGTGAGGCCCCTGTACCGCGTGCCCAGCCTGCGCGATACCCGCCTCCACGCCGAGGGGGCGATCTATGAGCAGTCGCTGCCGTCGATCCTCACCACCAGGCTGCTCGCCGAGGCCCTCGAGCGCCCCCCACGGCTGGTCGTCGACATGTGCGCCGCGCCGGGCGGGAAGACGGGCCACGCCGTCGAGCTGCTCGGCGCGCGCGGGGCCGCGATCTACGCCTTCGACCACTCGCGGAGGAAGCTGGACAGGATGCGGGACGAGCTTAAGCGCCTCGGGCACCTGGATAGGGTGAGGGTGATTAGGGCGGACTCACGCTACCTCGACGTGGACTTCCCGGAGCTCGTGGGGAGGGTCGACGCGCTGATCCTGGACCCGCCCTGCACGGCCCTGGGCGTCGTGCCCAAGGTGTACGACGAGAAGTCGGGCAGGGACGTGGCCAGCGCGGCCGAGTACCAGAGGCAGTTCGTCAAGGTGGCGGCGAGGCTCCTGGCGCCCTGTGGCGTGATGGTCTACTCGACCTGCACCGTGACCGCGGCCGAGAACGAGGAGGTGGTGGCGTTCGCCGAGAGCCTGGGGCTCAGGGTTGAGGAGCCCCCGTTGAGGCACCCCCGGTCGTCCAGGGGGCTAGGGCTCCCGGAGGCCGTCCGCTTCCACCCCCACGTCCACGGCATGCCCGGGCACTTCATCGCCCTGCTGCGGAAGCCGTGCGGCCGCGGCTAGTAGGGTATGACGACCCTGCGGCTGCGGCCGTAGCGCGCCAGCAACGCCGGGTGCCTCGAGAGGGTGGCCCTAAACCCGTCGCCGCGTCGCAGCCTGGTGAACACCTGGCCGTCGATGAAGAGGCTGGGGGGCCTGCTGGCCCTCAGCAGCGTGACCCTGACCACCGCCTCGCCCGACACGACCACGGGCCTCGCCCACGTGGTTGGGTTCACCGGCGTGATTATCATCGCGCGCAGGCTGCGGTCGAGGATTGGGCCCCCCGCGCTGAGCGAGTAGGCGGTCGAGCCGGCGGGCGACGCCACTATCACGCCGTCGCCCTCTATGTTCTCGAACACGGGCTCGCCATCAACCTCCACCCGCAGCGTCACGGTCTTGGAGCCTGGGGCCACGACCGCAGCCTCGTTCAGGGCGGCGTGGACCCTGTCGACCCCGCCCATACGTTCGACCTCGACGCGGACGCGGTGGAGGGCCTCGACGCGGTACCTCTCTTCCACGAAGTCGCGCAGCCTCTCAACGCCCTGGTAGACGTCGAGCTCGAAGAAGAAGCCCTTGCGCCCCACCTTTATTGGGTGGATGACGGGCGAGGGTCTGTCGCCGACCAGGCATAGGAACCTCAGCAGCGTGCCGTCGCCGCCTATCAGCACCACCTTGCTGGGGACGGTGTGCCTCACGTCGAAGTAGCGGTAGCCGCCACCGTCTAGGTAGGGGAGGAGCGACACCTCGACCCTCACGTCCACGCCCATGTCTAGGAGCAGCTGGTAGACGTGCTTGACGAGCCTGATCGCGTCGACGCTATCCGTGCGAGCGTAGACGCCTATGAAGTCCACCAGCTTTCACCGGGGCGCGCCGGTACCTCGGGACGCCCGTCCGGATTTAATGCTGGTCCTCGCTGGCCGCGTAGAAGCTGACGACGAGCACCACGCGCGTGAACGGCGAGGACAGGAGCTGGCGGAGGTGCGAGAGGTCCCTGGCCGAGACGCTCGCCCGGCACGCGATGCAGCCCGAGCACGTGCCGCTCCTGCGTATCACGGGCTTGGAGCAGTCGCAGGCCACGCCCGTGAACTGCACCTCGCGGACGCCTAGCCACGGGTTGAGGGCCACGATGAGCCCGCGGGCCAGGCCCTCGCACCTGCCCTCGACGTGGACGCGCGCGGACACGCACGCTATGCAGTCGCCGCGCGGCGTCAGCCGCGGCTCGCCGGTCGCCTCCAGGGTGGTCTCGTGGAGCAGCTGCACATTGGGATGGCCTCGGCACCAGACCACGACAGTACCTTGATAGCCTGCTCCCACGCTCTCGCCCCGGCACGGGGCGGCTGGCGCGCCGCTATACCCGTAGGGGCGGGCGCCATGCTGGTGCCGCTGGGGCGGCGCAGTTGCACCGACGAGGAGCTGCGTAGGAGGAAGCGCGAGCTGCTGGAGGCGCTGAGGAGGGAGGGGGTGATACGCAGCGAGCGGGTCTACAGGGCGATGCTTAGCGTCCCCCGCGAGGAGTTCGTGCCGCCCGAGCTGAGGTGCCACGCCTACGACGACAACCCGCTCCCGATAGGCTGCGGCCAGACCATAAGCGCCCCCCACATGGTCGCGATGATGTGCGAGGAGGCCAGGCTGGAGCCGGGCCACAAGGTCCTCGAGGTGGGGACGGGCTCCGGCTACCACGCCGCCGTCATGGCCGAGATCGTGGCGCCACGGGACCAGCCGCGCGAGAGGTGGGGGCGCGTGGTCACGATAGAGAGGATACCCGAGCTCGCCGAGCGGGCGCGGAGGACCCTCGAGAGGCTGGGCTACGCCGACCGAGTCAAGGTGGTGGTCGGCGACGGGAGCCTGGGCTACGAGCCCGAGGCGCCCTACGACCGGATAGTCGTCACCGCCGCCGCGCCCGACATCCCGAGGCCGCTGCTGGAGCAGCTTAAGCCGGGGGGCATAATGGTCATACCCGTCGGCGACAGGTACCTCCAGTACCTCTACGTCGTGGTCAAGAGGGAGGACGGGAGCGTCGAGGCGAGGCCGGTGACCAGCTGCCTATTCGTACCGCTGATAGGCGAGTACGGCTGGAAGGAGAAGGGGGTCTAGCGCCTCCTAAGCCACGCGTCCAGGCCGTACTGCCTGCCCCTGAAGTACTCGCGGTAGGCCCTTCGCAGCCTCTCGAGCGCCGACCTCACCCTGTCCGGCGAGAAGTCGTGCTCCTCCACCAGGATCTGGTAGACGGCCTTCTCGTCGGGCTCGCGCCACTCTATCCTGTAGTCCTCGGTCACCGGCGGCTCGAGGAAGTACTCGTAGATCCTCCTCGGGTCCACGGGGAACTCGTGCCTCGGCAGGCTCTCGATGAGCTTCAGCGGGTCGCGGTAGGACTTCACCATGCGCAGCGCCGTCTTGGGGCCCACGCCCCTGACCCCGTCGGGGTTGTAGTCCGTCCCGACCAGTATGGCTAGGGCTATCAGCTGCTCCCTCGTGATGCCGAGCACCTTCAGCAGCTTGTCGAGCTCGATGAGTTCGGGCGACACCTCGACGTAGACGTCCTTTCTGGGCAGCTTCCTCCTGCCGGTCACCGCCAGGTTGCGGACGAGCCGGGGCGCCCCGAACAGCAGCGAGTCGTAGTCCTGGCTGGCGGCCGCCCACGCATCGCCGCGGCGCGCCAGGTAGGCGGCCTGCGCCTCGCCCTCCGCCGGCGCCTCGACGTATGGTATCCCCATCGCGTCCAGGAGCCTCTTCGCCTCCCTCACCATATCGTCCGTGAGCTTGGAGGCCATCTGCGCGTAGCGGCGGGCCGCCTCGGTGTCACCCCTCCTCACCGCCTCCTCGTACTTCCTCACGGCCTCGCTCTTCACCTTCCTCCTCCTCTCGATCTCGATGTACTTCATCTCGGGCGGCTTACCGTCGAACACGTAGACCGGCTTCACGCCGTGCTCGGCCAGGTTCACGGTCCTGTAGAAGAGGCCGCTCAGGTGGCTGGTGACGCGGCCCTGCCTGTCCATGAGCGGCGTGCCGTCGGGCTGTCTGATCGCGGCTAGGAACTGGTAGAGGGCGTTGTAGGCGTCGATAGCCACCACCTTCCACTTGAGCTCGTCCAGGCTTATCTGCCTGACGGCCTCAGCCGGTATGATCTCCCTCAGGTTGACGCCCATCGCGGCGCACCCGGCGGGCGGGCCGGTCCGCCCACTCCCCGGCCGCGTTAGGGCTTCCTTAACAGCCTCACGTTGCGCAGGTCCTCTCTGAGCGTCTCGACGTACACCACGTCCTGCATCTCCAGGACCATGAGCGCCTTGAGGAAGTCCGAGTACGTCACGTCGAAGCGCTCCCTCAGCGCCCGGTAGAGCTCGACGTCCTTCGCGGTGCCGCCGCGCCTCTCGAGCTCCTCGACGATCGCGTAGTAGAGCGGTATCCTCCTCCAGCTCTCGGACACGGCGGCCCCGCCCCCTACGTGTAGATCATCTTGGGCTGGTACATCTTCGAGCCCGGCAGCTGCTGCCTGGCCTGCTGGTACCACTCCTCGTAGAACCTCACCATCTCGGGGGTTATCGAGGGCCTCACGACCTTCATGGCCTTCAGGAAGTGGTCCATCGCCACCGGCTTCGCCTTGATCTTCCTCGGGTCGTCTATCCGTGACGCCTCCTCCCTCAGCGCTATCATCGCCGCCTCCCTGACGAGGGCCTCCAAGTCGGCGCCGCTGTACCCCTCGGTCTTGTCAGCTATGTACTCGAGGTCGACGTCCTCGTCGAGCGGGACCCTCCTGGTGTGGATCCTCAGTATCTCGAGCCTCGCCCTCCTGTCCGGAGGCGGCACGTAGATGAGCTTGTCGAAGCGGCCGGGGCGGAGCAGCGCCGGGTCCAGGATGTCCGGCCTGTTGGTCGCCGCGATGACCACGACATTGCTGAGCGGCACTATACCATCCATCTCCGCCAGCAGCTGGTTCACAATCCTGTACGTTACGCCGCTGCTGTCGTACCCGAAGCCCCTCGCCGGCGCTATCGCGTCTATCTCGTCAATGAATATGATCGCCGGGGCGTGCTGCCTCGCCTTGCGGAAGATCTCCCTGATCGCCTTCTCGCTCTCGCCGACCCACTTGCTGAGGATCTCGGGGCCCCTCACGGCTATGAAGTTGGCGCCGCTCTCGGTGGCGGCGGCCTTGGCGAGCAGCGTCTTCCCGGTGCCCGGCGGCCCGAAGAGGAGTATACCCTTGGGTGGCCTGATCCCCATCGACTCGAAGACCTCGGGGTACTTGAGGGGCCACTCGACGGCCTCCCTCAGCTGCTGCTTGACGTCCTCCAGGCCGCCTATGTCCTCCCAGTGCACCTCGGGGACCTCTATGTAGATCTCCCTTATGAGGCTGGGCTGCACGTACTTCATCGCCTCCATGAAGTCGCTCATGGTCACCTTGAGCTTCCTCAGCATCTCGGTCGGTATCGGCCTCTCGAGGTCTATCTTGGCGGTCCGCAGGAACCTGCGGAGGGCGCTCATCGCGGCCTCCTTGACGAGGGCGGCGAGGTCGGCGCCGGTGTAGCCGTGGGTCATCTCGGCTATCCTGTCCAGGTTGACGACGTCGTTCTCGCTGCACACGCCCTGCCTCGCGTCCTCCTCGGTGCAGAGCGGCACGTTCCTCGTGTGGACGAGGAGGATCTCCTTCCTCGCCCTCTTGTCGGGCGGCCTGATCTCGATCTCCCTGTCGAACCTGCCGGGCCTCCTGAGCGCCGGGTCGACGGCGTCCGGCCTGTTCGTGGCCCCTATGACTATGACGCGGCCCCTCTCCTTGAGGCCGTCCATGAGGGTGAGCAGCTGAGCCACCACCCTCTTCTCGACCTCGCCGGTCACCTCCTCCCTCCTCGGCGCTATCGCGTCGATCTCGTCGATGAATATGATGGCGGGGGCGTTCCTCTCGGCCTCCTCGAATATCTCCCTCAGCCTCTGCTCGCTCTCGCCGTAGTACTTGCTCATGATCTCCGGGCCGTTGATGGCGATGAAGTACGCGTTGGT
>WAQM01000174.1 GCA_015520245.1 Pyrodictiaceae archaeon | reverse complement strand
GGGGTTATGCTCGTGCGAGGCCCTTAGCGCCTGCTCGGCAGCCGAGGGCGGCCTGCTCGTGGCCGCGCGGGCCCCCGCCACCGTCGCCGGCTTCCGCGCCAGGGTCTTCCCGTCGCCGCTCCCCCTCATCGTCGTGGACCGCCCGGGCCTCGGTATTGACGACGCACTCGCTGATGGGGGGCCCTCCGCCATCGTCGTGGAGGCCCACAACGAGGAGGCTTGCGGGGACGGCGGCGCTAAGATACCGCTGACCGAGATCCTCGGGAGGCTGGACCTACGCGTCATACCCCCGTCGGAGTGCAGGGTCGGGTTTGCCGAGGTGCCCGTGCCCGACCACGAGGAGCTCGGGCTCTGCCAGCCGTGGGTGCGCGCGCTGACCCTCGAGTGCCGGGGCGAGGGCAGGTGGACGCTCGTCCTCGTGCCCTCCAACAACGCCGAGCGGGGGCTGCGCGAAGCCGTGGAGAGGGCGCTGCACCGCACGACGCCGATGCTAGCCACCATCGACGACCACGCGTGCGTCAGCGCGAGGCCCGGGAGGCTGGTGCTCCGGGCCCTCAACAGCGCCAGGCTCCTCGAGGCCGTGAGGGCGGCCTACGAGGCTAGCGTTAGGGGTCTCGAGGAAGTTTCGGGGACCACAGCCTCCCTGATCCGGCTCCGGCTGTGCACCTGGTGCGGGGCGTACCGCCTGCTGCGGGGGCTGGAGAGGTCATGGTGGGCGGCCTACCTGGCGGCCGTCACGCCCCTGGTCCCGCTGCTGCTGGGCCTCGTGCGGGCCTGGCTGGGAAGGTAAGGCGGGCGTCTAACCTCTCGGTAACACTTATCTAAAGCTTGCGCTACGAACATATTTTAGGGTGAGCCAGGTTGAGCATAGAGCTAAGCGTCCTGTACGAGGACGACGAGCTCGTGGTTATGAAGGCCCCCCACGACGAGGAGCTGGTGGAGCTGGTGTACAAGTTCATAAGGCAGAAGGGGAGGCCTGTCACCTGGAAGGAGCTCAGGGAGGCCTTCAGCGGGATAGCGGGCGAGGACAGGCTGCGCAAGGCGCTTCACAGGCTGAGGAACGACGGTAAGATAGTCGAGCTGAAGGGCGGGAGGTACGCGACGCCCGACATGCCGGGCGTCCTCGAGGAGCTCAGGGAGCGCGCTAGGAGGAGGCTGCTCCGCGAGCTCAACGTGTACGGGTGGGTCGATAGCTACGCCGCCGAGGCCGCCGGCGCCGTTAACGTCAACTAGGCCTCGGAGCGCCGCCGCCGTACAGCCTTCTCACGCTGTCGACGAGGCCGGGCTCCATCCTCGCCAGGATCCCTATGGCGGCCGCGGCGAGAGCCGAGACGTAGGTGTGCAGCACCAGGGCCACGCCCAGGCTCTCCGGCTCCTCGGCCACCGCTTCAACCAGCCCCACTATGCTGGCCAGCGGCGTCGCCATGTAGCTGAAGGTGTCGAGGTCGCTGGCGGTGCCACGTACGACCGAGTAGAGGTACTCGCGGAGCTCGCTAGAGAACTCGGTGAGGGCCTCGGCGAGGTTAGCGCCCTCCTCCGTCAGCGAGCAGCCCTCGTCGCCGCAGCTGACGAGCCCCCAGGCCTCGAGCGACTTGAGCGCGGCGTCCAGCTGGCGGCACGTGAAGCCGTAGAGCACGCACTGCTCGCGCACCTCCTCGACCTTTTTCCTCCCCCTCGACAGCGCCTTGAGCGCTATGATCGTTGCACGCGCCCTGGGGGACAGCAGCGACAGCGCGAGCTTCTCCGCCCTCACTAGCGCCGCCTCCACCCTGGCGTCGAGGTGCCCTGGCATGACCCGCTCCGCTTAAACCATGGGCGAGCCAGCTAAAAATAGGGTGGGTGCCGCCTTGTCGAGCCCCACCGCCGACATATGGAAGCTCGCCAAGCCAAAGAGGCCCGTGGTTGCCGAGGTCAGGAGGCTGGGGGGCCTCGTCGTGATAAAGACCGAGGAGGGGGCGCTGGCCGTCGTGCCCGAGAGCGAGGTCTGCAAGCTCGCCGAGAGGTACAACATCATCGTCAAGGGCTTCAGGTGCAAGTAGCCCGGACCCCCCGCTCAGCTGATTAACCCCGAGGCCTCGCGGGTAACCCAGCCCGCGCGAAGGAAAGCTCGGGGTCGGGCATGCCGAGCGCCGACGATATCATAGTGGGCAAGCACGTCTACGGCAACCTGTACGGGGTGAGGGAGGAGCTGCTCTGGGACGAGGGGCTGCTCAGGGGCGTGGTCGTCGAGGCCGCGCGGGCCGCCAACATGAAGGTCGTGGAGGTCAAGTCCTGGAGGTTCACCGGCTACCACGGCGGCGTCTCGGTGATAGCGCTCGTGCTCGAGAGCCACATCGCCCTGCACACGTGGCCCGACTACGGCTACGCCACCGTCGACGTCTACACGTGCGGCGAGCACAGCGACCCGTGGAGGGCGTTCAACCATATAGTGTCGAGGCTCAGGCCCAGGTTCTACACCGTCCACTACGCCGACAGGAGCAGCGTTTACGCGAGAGCGCTGAGGGCCTAGGGCGGGATATAGGGTCAGGCCGGGCCGCGGGGGAAGCGGGGGAGCTTTGCCCACCAGCAGGGACGTCCTGGCGGCCTCGCCGCCTCGGCTCATCGCTAGCATCCTGGCCAGGTCGGCCTCCAGGCTGGGGGCCAGCCTGGCCGAGAGGGAGATCGAGATAGCCGTAAGCGAGGTGCCGGCCGACGCCCCGGGGGACTACGGCGTCCCGCTGGCCAGGTTCGCCAAGAGGGCCGGGCTCAAGCCCCAGCAGCTCTTCGAGGCGGCCCAGGAGGAGGCGAAGGCGAGCCCGCTGGTCGCGGGCCTCCACTTCGTCAGGGGCTACGCCAACCTCGAGTACAGGGCCAGCGAGGTGGCCAAGCTCGTGTTCGCAGCCGTGAGGGCCGAGGGCGACCGCTTCGGGCTCGTGCCGGCCGATAGGCCTCTGAGGGTGGTCATCGAGCACACGAGCGCCAACCCCGTCCACCCGCTGCACATAGGCCACGGCAGGAACGCGAGCCTGGGGGACGCGCTGGCCCGCCTGCTAAGGGCTCGCGGCCACCACGTCCAGACGAGGTTCTACATCAACGACGTCGGCAGGCAGGTGGCAGTCCTCGCCTACGGCTTCATCAAGGCGGGCCTGGAGCCCCCCAAGGGCATCAAGCCGGACCACTGGGTCGGCCTCGTCTACGCCATAACGCACACGCTGCTCGACCTGAGGAGGGTGAAGGAGGAGCTCGAGAGGCTGAAGAGGGAGGAGAGGTTCGACGAGTACCGGGAGAAGATTAGGGAGCTCGACGAGCTCGTCGCCGCCCTCTCGAGGCTCAGGGAGCGCGACCCCGGGCTCTTCGAGAGGATAGCCGAGGCCGTCAACAGCGACCCTGACCCCGAGAGGTCGGTGTCCGACATAATGAGGAAGTACGAGTACAAGCTCGACGACGAGGTGGTGAGGAAGGTCAGGGAGGTCGTGAACCTGTGCCTCCAGGGGTTCCGCGAGACGCTGGGCAGGCTGGGCGTGGAGTTCGACGTGTGGGACTGGGAGAGCGACCTCACATGGAGCGGCAGCGTGGCGAGGCTCCTCGAGGAGGCCAAGAGGAACCCCGCGTTCACCACCTACAAGGGCGCCTACGCCCTGGACTTCAGCAGCCTGCTGGCCGACGAGGAGCTTGCCAGGAAGCTCGGGGTGCCCAAGGGCATGGAGGTCCCGCCCCTCATACTCATGAGGAGCGACGGCACGACGCTCTACACGACCAGGGACATTGCCTATACGATAAAGAAGTTCCGCGAGTTCAACGCCGACATGGTGGTGAACGTCATAGCCGCCGAGCAGAGGCTCGAGCAGCTGCAGGTGAGGCTCGCGCTCATACAGCTCGGCTACAGGAGGGAGGGGCTGAACACGATCCACTACGCTTACGAGATGGTCACGCTGCCGGGGGCCGCCATGAGCGGGCGCCGCGGCCAGTACGTCACGCTCGACGAGCTCATAGACAGGGCGAAGGCCGTGGCCGCCGAGGAGGTGAGGAAGAGGAACCCGGGCCTGCCCGAGGAGGAGGTGGACAAGATAGCCGAGGCCATAGCCGTGTCGGCGATCCGCTACTCCCTGGTCTCGGTGTCGCCGAGCAAGCCCGTCACCTTCAGCATAGAGGAGGCCCTGAACTTCGAGAGGAACAGCGCGCCTTACCTGCAGTACACCCACGCCAGGGCCGCTAGCATCCTGAGGAGGCACGGGGGGCCGATCGACTGGGACTCCATAGACTACGGCGCCGCCGAGGAGGGGCTCCGGAGGAGGCTGGTGCTGCTCGCCCTGGAGTTCCCCTACGCCTTCGTCAAGGCGGCCGACGAGATGAGGCCGGAGATCCTGGTAAGCTACGCCAACAAGCTGGCCGATGCCTTCAACACGTGGTACCAGCGCGATCCGGTTATACGCGAGCCGGACCCCGGCGTGAGGAACTTCAAGCTGGCCCTCGTGTACACCGTGAAGACCGTGCTGGCCAGCGCGCTGAGGCTGATAGGGGTGAGGCCGCTGGAGAGGATGTGAGGCCCGCCGGGCGCCACGCCATGGGGTCGCTAGCCCTGAAGGTCCGCAGGAGGGTGGTAAGGGTAGACCCTAAGAGGTGCCGCGGCTGCGGCGTGTGCTCCACGGTCTCGGTGTGCAGGTCGCCGGGCAGGTGCGTGGGCTGCCTCGCGTGCTACTGGGCGTGCCCCTACGAGGCGCGCGTCGCCGCCGACGAGGAGGTCGAGGCCAGGCCCGCCAGGATAGTCGTCGACGGTGTCGAGTACGTGGTCCACGATAGGATGACCGTGGCCGAGGCGCTGCAGGCGGTCGGGTACCGCTTCGCCGAGCCCGGCTCCCCGAGGGGGCCGTCGCTCGAGTGCCGCACCGGCGGCTGCTGGTCCTGCGCGGTCCTGGTCGACGGCAGGCCCGAGCCCGCCTGCATCACGCCCGTCAGGGACGGCATGAGGGTCGAGACCGACGTGGAGGGCAGGCCGCCGCTGCGGATCGTGCACGGCCCGGAGCCCCACACGGTCGGCGGCAAGGCCACGCCGTGGTGGGAGGTCGACTACCGCAGCTACGTCGAGGCCGCCCTCTGGGCGGCCGGCTGCAACCTCCGCTGCCCCCAGTGCCAGAACTACGCCGTGACCTACGACAACGCCAGCCCGCCGCTGACGCCCGAGGAGGCGGCCAGGGCCGTCGTCGCCTGCCACCGCCTCTACCGCACGAGGGGGGTGGCGATAAGCGGCGGCGAGCCCACCCTCAACAGGCGCTGGCTGGTCAGCTTCTTCCGGCACGTTACGAGGCTGGTGAAGCCCAAGGTCCGCCGGCACCTCGACAGCAACGGCACCCTCCTGACCCCCGACTACATCGACGACCTCGTCGAGGCGGGGTGCAACAACATAGGCGTCGAGCCCAAGTGCGCCAGGGTGGACACGTACATGAGGGTCACCGGGATCCGCGACCGCGACCTCGCCAGGCGGTACCTCGAGACCGCGTGGAGGGCCGTCGAGTACATCTACGAGCACTACGGCGACAGGGTCTACCTGGGGGTCGGACTGGTATACAACCCCAGGCTGGTCACGCTGGACGAGATAGCCGAGGCCGGGAGGAGGGTCGCCTCGATAGACCCGCGGATACAGGTAACCGTGCTCGACTACTTCCCCGCGTTCAGGCGCCGCGACCTGAGGAGGCCCAGCGTCGCCGAGATGCTGGAGGTCAAGAGGGTCCTCGAGGAGCAGGGGCTCAGGACCGTCATAGTGCAGACGGAGATCGGCCACGTGGGGCCGGGCGACAGGAAGGTGCCCTAAGGCGGCGCCGGCGAGCCCACCCGTATAAGTGGGGCCGCCGCGGGCCCCCCACGGAGGGCCCGTAGCTCAGCCAGGACGGAGCGCCGGCCTTCGGAGCCGGAGGTCCGGGGTTCAAATCCCCGCGGGCCCGCCACCACGACGGCCATCCATTCTAAGGTACTGCATAAAACCACACAGGAGTCTTACAACACTGGTATTAGTAGTATGCATCCCGCTGTTATCTAATTTGTGAGTGTTATCTAATTTGTGAGTAAAGGTCCCGGTAAAGATTCCTTCCTAATCATCGTCCCCCCGGGGACATTCGAGGGCCTGGTGGTAGCTGACGAAGTTTGGAAGCTTCTAAGGAGCTCTTAAAACTCCCTGCTATGGTGAAGCTTCGTGAGGAGATCGGCTCTGTTCGAAAGGAGAGCTTTATGTACATAGCAGTAGGTTACGATGTAATCATACTAGATCAACAGAGGTGACATTTGTATGTATGTTTTTAAATCAAAATTACTTCCTATAGTTAGCCTAATTATCGTTGCAGTTCTTCTTCTTAACTTTTACGTCGCGTTATTTTCTCAAAAGTATATAGGTTTTTACCCTTACTTAGGTGAGAGAGATCTTGACATTAAAGTGATTGACAAGATTATAGAGATATCCAAAAGCTTTGCTATAAGTGGGAGTAATCTATGTAATTCAACGATATCAGTTAACGACTCTGATGTATATGTTATATGCAAATTTTTTAAAGGCAGGATAGAATTTCCTAGGTTAGGCAGCGAGAAACTTAAGCTCAGCATATATCCTCAAAAAATAAGTGAGTTTAGGAAGGTTTGGAATAAAACCATTACTATTATGGTAAATCTGCCAGAAGACATCCATCAAGGTGTTTATAAAATACCTAACACAAATAGTTACTTTTTCAGGATCTCTCCCGGTCTACCGATCTGCCTAAGAATAAGCAATCCTACGGGAGAGCGTGTTGATATCGTAGTATTAATAGAGCTTAACATAAATAATGAAAAAGTGGTCTTTAAGGAAGTACCAGGAATAATATATCATATAGGAGGTGTATTCAAGGAGGAAATTGAGTGTTTTGATACTGTATGGGCGGCGTTCCATAACCTGGCCAGAGGGAATCTCGAGTGGGATGCGTACAAGCCACTAATGAAGCTAAGAGGCCTTGTAAGCATCACATACGTAGTTGAAGTGTATGTGGATAGAATGTTATTGGGTAAAAACCTAAAAATAGATATGTCCATAGGACCACCATATGTAGTTATACGTAAATAGGATATTTATGCGTTCATGTTTTTAGGAACAGTCCAGGGGTCAGGCCCTGCGAACCCGCCGATCTTCGGAAACATTCTCGGCAGCACGATTTGCGGGCCCGCGCAGCGGTAAGCGCGCTGCCCAGCGCCATCCCGGTCCTAGAGTGAGCACCTTGGGGTGGCCAGCGGGCCAAAGCTGACGGCTGGCACCACCGCTGCCGCGACACGCTATTACCGGCATGGGGCTGTGCACCTCGGAGGCGCGGCCGGGGTTGGGCGGTGAGTACTACGGGCTGCTGTGGCGGCGCGCCGAGAGGTTCCTCGTGCAGGCCCAGAGGGACCTTGAGGACAGGGACTACGATGGGGCCTGCTTCAACGCCGAGGAGGCGGTGCGGCTGGCCGTGAAGGCGGTGCTCTACAGGCTGTTCGCCGAGGCCCCGAGGATACACGGCTCTAGGACGCTCCTCGCTAGGCTCCGCAACCTGCTCATGGATGCCGGGCTCGATGATGCGGCGAGGCTTGTGGGGAGGTTCGTGTCCGACCATAGGGACTCCCTCGACCTCCTGGAGGAGAGCTACATTATGGCCAGGTACGGGGCGGTTGAGTACGGGGAGAGGCAGGCCCGGCTGTACATCGAAACCGCCGAGAAGGCCCTGGGGGTGCTGCGGGAGCTCGAGAGGAGGGTCGTGGGCGAGGTACGCGGTTGAGAGGCTGAGGCTGCTCGCGAGGTGGAGGGAGATAGCGGCCGTCGTCGCTAGGGCCTGCAGGGAGGTCCTCGGCGACAAGTGCGGGGCCGTGTACGTGGCCGGCGGCGCGGCTGAGGGAGGGCTCACCGTGTTGAGCGACATAGACGTGCTGGTGGTCGTCGAGGACCCGGGCGTCGACAAGCTGGACACTGTGCTGAAGCTGCGTAGGCGGGCGGAGGAGCTGGGGGTCCCGGAGGACGCGCCCCTGGACATCAAGGTGCTAACCCGAGGCGAGCTGGACGAGCACCGGAGGAGGGGGCTCTACAGGAGGCTCGTGGAGGTGGCCGGGTGGGGGCGGGGATCCACGGGAG
>WAQM01000173.1 GCA_015520245.1 Pyrodictiaceae archaeon | reverse complement strand
CAATAAGGGTCGTGAAGACGTAGGGGGTCGCGCGTGGCGCGCAAGCAGTTCAGGATCACGCGCGAGGAGCTCAGGTCGGTGCAGGAGAGGCTCAAGGTAGTCGGGATGCACTGCGCCAGCTGCGCGCTCACCATCGAGAGGAGGCTGCGCGAGCTCCCCGGCGTGAGGTCGGTCAAGGTCAACTTCGCGACCGGCGAGGCGCTCGTCGAGTACGACCCCTCGAGGGTGAGGCTCAGGGACATAGTCAGGGCGGTCAGGGACGCGGGCTACGACGCCCAGAGGGCCGAGGCCGTGTTCAAGGTGAGGGGCCTCGCCAGCCACGACGACGAGGTGGTCCTCGAGGATAAGCTGATGGCCACGCCGGGCGTGATAGAGGCGGTCGCGTCGAGGACCACGGGCACGGTCAGGGTCATCTACAACCCCGCGACGGTGGGACCCGACGAGCTCGCCAGGGTCATAGAGGGGGCGGGCTTCAGGGTCGAGGGGCTGGCGTCCGGGCCCCCCAGGGTCGAGGCGGTCACCGGCGCGGCGGAGGAGGAGGTCAGGAGGCTAAAGAGGCTCGTCCTAGCGTGCCTCCCGCTGAGCCTCGCGTACGCCGCGCTCCTCTACGCCTCTGCCGCCGGCCTGGTGGGCCTACCGGGCCGCCTGCTGGACTACCTGGGCGCCGCGGTCTCGACGTTCGTCCTGGCCTACGGGGGCCGGAGCTTCTTCCTGGGCGCCTACCGCAGCCTGCGCAACCGGGCGGCCGGCATGGACCTCCTGGTGTCGCTGGGCACCGGGTCGGCATACGCGTACAGCCTGGCGGTGACGGCTGGCCTCCTGCCGGGCACCCCCTTCTACGAGGCGCCCGCGCTGATAGTATCCGTCGTGATGCTCGGCAGGCTGATAGAGGCCAGGGCGCGCCACAGGGTCGGCACGGCCTCGGCCAGGCTGCTGGCGCTGCAGCCGCCGCGGGCCCGCGTGGTGCGCGGCGGCGAGGCCAGGGAGGTGCCCCTCGAGGAGGTGCGGGTCGGCGACCTGGTGGAGGTCAGGGCGGGCGAGCGCGTCCCCGTCGACGGCGTGGTCGTGGAGGGCCAGGCGGCGGTCGACGAGTCCGTGTTCACGGGCGAGCCCCTGCCGGTGGCCCGCGGCCCCGGCAGCAGGGTCCTCGCGGGCTCGCTGGTGGTCGAGGGCTACCTGAGGCTGCGCGTCACCAGGGTCGGCTCCGACACTCTCCTGGCCCAGATGGCCAGGCTCGTCGAGTACGCCCAGACGGCGAAGCCGGGCATCCAGCGCGTGGCCGACAGGGTGGCGGGGGCCATAGCGTGGGCTGCTATGGCGGCCGCCGCGCTGGTGTTCGCCTACTGGCTGCTGGTGGCCGGGCAGCCGCTCAGCGTTGCGCTCATGTTCGCCGTCGCCGTACTCGTCGTCGCCTGCCCCTGCGCGCTCGGGCTAGCCACGCCCCTCGCCGTGGCCGCGGGCCTGTGGCGCGCGGCCGAGCACGGCATCGTGGTCAAGAACGTCGAGGCCATAGAGAGGGCCCCGAAGCTAACCGTCGTGGTGTTCGATAAGACCGGCACGCTGACCGAGGGCAGGCCCCGCGTGGCCCTGGTGCTAGCGCGCGGGCTGCCCGAGGACGAGCTGCTGAGGCTCGCCGCCGGCGCGGAGAGCAGGAGCAGCCACCCGGTGGCCAGGGCCATAGTCGAGGAGGCGCGCAGGCGCGGCATCAAGCCGCCCGACCCGGAGGAGTTCGAGTCGGTGCCCGGCCACGGCGTTGTGGCCCGCGTGGAGGGCAGGTTGGTAGTGGTCGGCAACGAGAAGCTGATGAGGGGCATGGAGGTCGACGTGGGGCCGCTGGCCCCCGACGCCAGGAGGCTCATGGAGGAGGGCTACACCGTGGTCTACGTGGCCGTCGACGGGAGGCCCGCCGGCATCGTGGCGATAACGGACACCATTAAGCCCGGCGCCCGCGAGGCCGTGGCGGAGCTGAAGAGAATGGGGCTGCGCGTCGCCATGCTCACGGGCGACGCCCGCACGGCCGCAGCCGCCGTGGCTAGGAGGCTCGGGATCGATGAGGTGATAGCGGAGGCGCCGCCGGACGAGAAGGCCGACCGCATAAGGGAGCTCCAGAGGCGCGGCCACGTCGTCGCCATGGTCGGTGACGGCGTGAACGACGCGCCGAGCCTGGCCCAGGCCGACGTCGGCATAGCCGTCGGCACCGGCACCGACCTGGCCAAGGAGGCCGGGGACGTAGTCATAGTGGGCGGCGACGTCTACGGCGTCGTGCGCGCGATCAGGATAATGAGGGCGATCTACAGGAAGATGGTCGAGAACCTGGTGTGGGCCTTCGCGTACAACGCTCTACTCATACCCGTCGCGGCCGGCGCCCTCTACCCGCACCTCGTGCTGCGCCCGGAGATGGCGGCCGCCGCCATGGCCGCGAGCAGCGTGAGCGTGACGCTGAACGCACTCAGACTGGCCCCCGCCCGCGCCATGAGGCGTGCCGGGCGGGGTAGGCGATAACACGAGGCCCTCCCGACACCCCGGCCGGTGGCGCGGGTTGGGCGAGGCCGTGGACCCCGTCTGCGGCATGAAGGTCGATCCCTCCAAGACGCCGTACAAGGCCGTGTACAAGGGCAAGATATACTATTTCTGCAGCGAGCAGTGCAAGAGGGCCTTCGAGAAGGACCCGGAGTACTACCTAAAGCACGGGCCCGTCGGGATGCCCCACGAGCACCACCACTAGGTCCCCTCCCCAGCTTTTTGGCGCTGAGAATTGTGGGCCGGCGAGCGTCACGCGGCCTCATCGGTGCCCGCCGGGGGTCCCCTTGGCCGCGCGGAACACGGGCCGGGGCTCCGCCGAGGCCCCGCTCCATGCCCCTTAAAAAGGCTGGCCCGCCCTAGGGCTGGCCGCGCAGCATCTCGGCCAGTATCTCCTCCATCCTCCTCCTGGCCTCGGCCATGACCTGGTCGTAGAGGTTCCTGCCCTCGCTATCTATGGTCACGACGAGGGGGCCGAAGTCCTCTACCTCGAACACCCACATCGCCTCCGCCATGCCGAGCTCCTCGAGCCAGTAAACGTCGACGACCCTCTTGATCGCCTGGGCGGCCAGCACGGCGGCCCCGCCGGTGAACACGGCGTAGACCGCGCCGAACCTCCTGCAGGCCTCGGCGGTCCGGGGCCCCATGCCGCCCTTGCCAATGATCATCCTGACGCCCGTCCTCTCGATGAACTCCGCCTCAACGGCCTCCATGCGGGCGCTGGTCGTCGGTCCCGCTGCGATCACCTCCCAGCTGCCGTCGGGCCTCTTACGGACCACAGGCCCCACGTGGTAGACCGCCAGGCCCCGCAGGTCGATGGGGAGCTTCTCGCCGCGCCTCAGAAGCTCGAGCGCCTTCCGGTGAGCCGCGTCGCGGGCCGAGACCACCGTCCCCGACAGGTACACTATGTCGCCGACCCGCAGCCTGCGCACGTCCCGCTCGTCGAGGGGCGTGCGCAGCCGGTAGACGCGGGGCTCGGCCACGGCCGGCCACCTCCCTAGGCCTCGGGCCTCGGCGGTAGCCTACGGTGGGACGTTATCCTCCACTCGCCGCGCGAGTCTATGACCCCCGTCGCCCTCCGGGTGGCCCAGCAGCTCACGACGACGCCTATGGCGTAGGTGGCGGGGTGCCGGTGGGCGTACTCCACGTGGACGTCCAGCGCCGTGACGGAG
>WAQM01000172.1 GCA_015520245.1 Pyrodictiaceae archaeon | reverse complement strand
GTCCGGCATAAGGCGCCTGCTCTACCTTGACCCCGGGACCGCGCCGCGCGAGCTCCTCGAGCCCCTCAGGACGATAGCCCGCAGGCTCGTCGAGGCGGTCACGCTCGCCGTCGAGGCCGTGAAGGCGCTCGTCGAGGACCGCGAGCGCGCGCTCGAGATAACCCACAGGATCGAGAGGATCGAGGAGGAGGTCGACGAGATAAGGACCGAGACCGAGGGCCGCCTGCTCCGCGGCTGCGAGGGCTACGGGATCGCCAACTGCGTGCTCTCGCTGCAGGTCCTGGAGAGCCTCGAGACGGCGACCGACAAGGTCGAGGACCTGGCCGACGTGATAAGGAGCATAGCGCTGCTCGCCTAGGGAGTGGGGCGAGAAGACCCCGTCCCCCGCCTCATCGGCGGCCGCGGACGCGGCCAGCTCAGCAGGGCTCCGCGGGCGGCCGGATGGCGGCCGGCCTTATCAGCGCTGCTCGGGGGCTGGCGCGGCGGGGTAAAAACCGGGCCGTGGAGGGCCCCCGGCTAGTCGACGATGATTATGTTCTCCTCGGGGAACCCCATCTCGACGAGGATCTGCTTGACCCTGTGCCTGTGGTCGCCCTGGAGCTCTATGCGCCCGTTCTTGTAGGTGCCGCCGGTGGCGAGCCTGGACTTCAGCTCGGAGGCCAGCTTCCTCAGGTTGACCTCCCTCTCGTTGAGGCCCTCGATTATGGTGACGGCTCTGCCGTAGCGCCTCTTCTCGAGCTTTATCTTGATCACCTGCTGCTCCATCGTGAGCTGCTCGCAGAGCTCGGGTGGGAGGCCCCCGCAGAGCGACGAGAGCTCCGTCTCCATAGCCTACCTCATCCCTTAGGCGCGTGCCCGTGTATGCCGGTCGGGGAGGTGGGGCCCTAATTCTTATAAGGCTTGCGCTACGGTCTCACGGGCGGTCGGCGCGGCATGGAGGCCCAGGGCTCGGGCGAGCCCGTCGGGGGCCTGATGAGGCTCGAGGACAAGACGCAGATAGTGTACAAGTGCGGGAGGTGCGGCGCCGAGTTCACGGCCGCGGAGCTGGAGCTGATGCCGACCATAAAGTGCCTCTACTGCGGGTACAGGATACTGTACAAGACGAGGCCGCCGGGGAGCAAGCTGATAAAGGCGGTCTAGGGCGGCGGCGTGATGAGGGCCGTGAACCTCGAGCCCGGCGGGCGGTGAAGAGGTGTTTCGAGGCTGACCGCTACTCGAGGGCCTCAGGGTGCTCCCTAAGCCACTCGCACAGCCTGCGGGCGGCGGCCCCGCGGTGCGACAGCTCCGTCTTCTCCTCGGCGCTCATCTCGGCGAAGGTCCTGGTGGAGCCCTCGGGCACGAAGATGGGGTCGAAGCCGAAGCCCCCGCTGCCGCGCGGCTCGCGCGCGATCGCCCCCCGCACCTCGCCGCGGAACAGCACGACGCCGCCCCGGTAGGCGAGCGCTATGACCGAGACGAACGTGGCCCCGCGGTCCTCGACGCCCTCGAGCAGCTTGAGCAGCCCCCTCACGCCTATGGTCCTGTAGACGTACGAGGAGTAGGGGCCCGGGAACCCGTTGAGCGCGTCGACGAAGAGGCCCGCGTCCTCGACGATGACGGGGCGGCGGAGGAACGCGTAGGCGGCGGCCGCGGCCGCGGCGGCAACGGCCTCCAGGCTCTCCGACTGGAGCTCGACCTTGGGCGCCCCCGGGTGGGCCACGGCCTCGAAGCCGCAGCGCCTAAGGACGACGTTGACCTCCTCGACCTTGCGGGCGTTCGACGTGGCGAACAGGATCCTCCTCAGCCGCGGTGCCCCCATACCGTCGAGACCCGCCTGGCCTCCTCGACGTAACGGCCCATAACCCTTATCCTCTCGACGAGCCTCCTGACCCTCTCGGCGGCCTCGCGGCCCCGCGCCCGCGCGTAGCCGGCGAGGAAGGCCTCGTAGAGCTCGGCCACGTGCTCGGGGTGGGTGGACTCGAGGCTGCGCAGGAAGAGGTGCACGTCGACGGCCTTGTCGAGCTCGTCGCGGGTGCGCTCGGAGAGGCCGAAGTCTATCAGGTAGGGCCGGCCGTTGCGGACCACCACGTTGCTCGTGGTGAGGTCCCCGTGGACCAGGTCGCCCTCGTGCATGAGGCCGACGTAGTAGCCCAGCCTCTCGACCACCTCGAGCACCCTGCGGCTGGCGCCCTCCGCCTCTATCATGTCGCTCAGCAGGACCCCCTCCACCCTCTCGACGACCAGCACCGCCTCGTCGGGGTCCGCGTAGAGCACCGCGGGCACCGGCACGCCCAGCTCGGCGGCGAGCAGCATGCTCCTGGCCTCGGCCACCGTGCGCGCCCTCCTCAGCCTCTCGTCGAGGGCGGGGTGCCTGTAGCTCTTCGGGAGCCGGTGCTTCGCGAGAGCCGGCACGCCCAGCCACGCGACCTCGTAGAGGTAGGACTCGGCGCCGCGGAAGCTAGGCGCCCGCCCTCCAGGGGACAGGCGTGTCATCGAGCCTCCACCTCTGCCTGACGCGGCTCTCGGCGACCGGCACCGTTATCCCCGAGAGGTAGTTGAGGAGCCCCACCCACGCGATCATCGCCCCGTTGTCGCCGGCCAGGGGCGGCGGCGGCCAGCCGGCCCGCGCCTCGTGGTAGCCCGCCATCTCCTCGACCATCCTGCGCAGCACGGGGCTGGCCGCGACGCCGCCCACCAGCACGACCTCCCTCTTGCGCGTGTGCGCCAGGCAGCGCTCGGTGACCTCGACCACGGCCGAGTAGGCTATCTCGCGGAGCGTCAGGCACACGTCGGCCAGCCGGGCCCCGGACCTCACGGCGCGCAGGGCGGCCGTCAGCAGCCCGGAGAACGAGACGTCCTGGCCCTTGACGGTGTAGGGGAGGTCCAGGAGCTCGCGCCCCTCCTCGGCGCACCGGTCGACCGCGTGCAGCCCGCCGACGACGTAGGGCGGCGCTATGCCGACCTCGCGGGCGAACGTGTCCAGGAGGTTGCCGAGCGCTATGTCGAGGGTCTCGCCGAACACGCGGTAGCGGCCCCGCGCGAACGCGGCCACGAGGGTGTTGCCCCCGGACACGTACAGGACGACGGGGTCGCCGACGCTGGTGGCCAGCCTGCCTATCTCGACGTGCCCGAGGGCGTGGTTCACCGGTACGAGCGGCTTGCGGTAGTACGCGGCCAGCCCGCGCGCGACGGTGGCCCCGACCCGCAGCGCCGGCCCGAGGCCGGGGCCGAGCGCCACGGCCACCGCGTCAACGTCCCTCATCGAGACGCCGGCCTCGGCGAGGGCCTGCTCGATGACCTCGGCGGCCACGCGGGCGTGGTGGCTGGCCGCCTCGCGCGGGTGTATGCCGCCCCTCTCGGGCTGGTAGACGCTCCTCGCGTTGGCCAGGATGTAGGGCGGCCTGGTTGATGCCACGCCGACGCCGAACGTGTGGGCGGTCGACTCTATGCCCAGCACCACGACGTCGCGGTCCCAGTCGAGGCCCGGGTAGAGCCTGCGCGGGTCACCCGCCAGGCTGGCGTAGGAACTCCGTGTGGCCGCACTTACCACAGTGCCACCTCGGCACAGGCCACTTGTGGAACGCCATGAAGCTGCCGCAGCGCGGGCATATCTTGTTCTTGCGTCTGATGATGCCCTTCTCGTAGTCGTACTCGTAGAGCTTGTGGACGTACAGCTTGAGCTCCTTCTTGGCCACGCGCACCACCCCCTAGCCCTGGCCCCCCTCCTCCTCGGGGAGCTTGTTGCGCTCGATTATGTGCTTGGGCTCGAACTGGAGCGCCCTCTCGGGCGTGTCGTAGACGTGGACCTCGGCCCTGGTCCTGCCGAGCCCGTACTCGGTGTTGAGCTTGCGCACGTAGACCCTCTTAACGTCGACGCCGAGGGCCTTGGCGACGCCTAGCCTCACCTGGATCCTGCTGGGGGTCGACCTGCCTATGTGGACGATCGTTATCTCGAGCTCCCTCCTGCGGATCAGCGGGTTGTACCACTCCCGGGTGATGTAGGCCTCGTAGCCCTCGCCGAGGCCCAGGTCTATGGGCTTGCCCTCCTTGGGCCTCACCAGCTGCAGTATGTGCTCGGGGATCGGGCCCTTGACCGGCACGACCCCTTGCCCCCCTTCGGCGGCCCCCGGCGGCCGAGCCGGCTATAAGGGTTCCTAGACGGGCAGCGACACTACGTCGCCGACCACGTCCCGGCCCAGGCCGGCGAACGCGGCGGTCGCCAGCGCGACGACATCCTCGACGTCCAGCGCGATCAGCTCGAGCACAGCGGCGGCGTGGCCGGGCTCGGTGGGGTCAGACGCCAGGCTGCCGGCCAGCCTCGCCCTCGAGTACTTCCTCACCGCGTGGTAGGCGGCCTCGGCCGGTGGCAGCCTCGGCGAGAGGTAGGCGTGGTAGGGCGTGCCGTGCAGGGCCGCCGCGACGCGCTCGACGGCGCCCTCCTCGACGGCCTCGAGGAGCCTGTGCCTCGAGGCCAGGCAGGTGACGAGCGAGCCCTCGACGGCCCTCCTCGCGTCCCTGGACTCGAGGAGGGCGGCGGTGCCGGCGGCCCTGACGGCGAGCGCGTCGAGCCGGTAGCAGACGTGCTCGGCCCCCCGGCTCTCGCCCAGCTCGCGGAGCGCCTCTGAGAAGGAGGACAGTGTGTCGAGGTCGACGGCCAGCTCGAGCGCCGCCGGGTCGAGCCTGGGGCTCCTGGCGAAGAGGGCTAGGTGCCTCAGCCCGTGGCCCTCGAGGAGCGGCGGGAGGGCGCGCACCCCGGCCTCGCCCAGGATCCGGGCCACGTTGCGGAGCAGCGGGTGCCGGGGGAGGCTCCTGGGGGGCTCCGAGCCGGCTATGGACGCCCTCACGAGCCTGGCGAGCCACGGCGCCAGCGCGAGCATGGAGTAGGCGCCGTAGGTCCGCGGCGCTACGGACTCGAGGGGGGCCAGCTTGGCCAGCACGTCGGCGTAGAACCCCCACGCGGCCTCCTCGACGTCGTCGACGCCCTCGAGCCTGGCGGCGCGGGCGGCCAGCCTCGTGCCCCTCACCGCCTGCAGGAACTGCTCGAGGCTCGCCATCTGGGAGGCGAGCAGCCTTATGTCCTCCTC
>WAQM01000171.1 GCA_015520245.1 Pyrodictiaceae archaeon | reverse complement strand
TGCCTGGCGAGCTCGCGGGCCAGCCACTCGATCTCGCGGGCCGGGACCCCGGTGACCCCCTCGGCCCACTCGGGCGTGTAGCGGCGCACGGCGTCCCAGAGGAGCGCCAGCACGGTCTTGGCCGGCCTGCCCCCGACCTCGCCCTCCCACATCAGGGCCGGCCTCGACGCCTCGTGCTTCCACTTCACCCTGCCGTCCTCCTCGTCGTAGACGAGGTAGGTCTTCTTGCCCTTCCACTCCGGGTGGTCCGCCAGCCCGGCCGGCTCCATAGTGTCGGTGTAGACCAGCATGGGGGCGTTGGTGTAGCGCACCAGGTAGTCCGCGTCGTAGAGCCTGTCGCGGAGCAGCACGTGGAGCAGCGCGAGCACCACGGCGAGGTCGGTGCCCGGCGGTATGATGTAGTAGCGGTGGGCGAGCGCCGTGAGCCTCGTCTCCCGGACGTCGAACACGACCAGCCTAAGCCCGTGCCTCCTGCCCTCGCTGAACGCCTTGGACCAGGGGGTCGCGACTATGCCCTCCGTCGGGTTCCTGCCCATCAGCACGACCAGCTCCGCGTGCTCGTAGTCCGGCCTGAACGCGCCGGGCCCCATCATCTTGCCGAACACGAACCAGGCGCCCACGTCGAGGCCCGTGTGGCACGTGTCGCAGTGCTTGGTCACGTTGGGGACCCCGACCACGCTCTTCATGAAGGCCGCGAAGAGGCCCACGTCGGGCCCCTGGTGGGCGAAGACTATGATCTCCTCGGGGCTGTACTGCCTGAGCTTCTCGGCGAGGATGTTGAGAGCCTCCTCCCACGTTATCTCCCTGAACCTGCCCTCGCCGCGCTCGCCCACCCTGATCAGCGGCCTCCTGATCCTCTCCGGGACGAAGCGGGCCTCGAAGATTACCTGCGGCCTCCCGCACACCGCGAAGTGGTCGTCGAAGCCCTCCACCCTGTTGTAGACCACCTTGACGACCCTGCCGCCGGAGACGTAGACCTTGAGCGGGCACCTCTGGCCGCAGATGAAGCAGAGGGTCCTCCTCTCCTCGGCCTCCCCGGCCGGGGCGCCGGCCTGCAGCTCGGCGCGCCGGGGCAGCGCCGGGGGCCGCCCTAGGGCGGCGGCCGCCGCGGCCACGGCCGCCAGCTTGAGGAACTCGCGCCGCGTTAGGCTCGGCATACCTACCCCGTCCATCATATAGCGCTGTGATCGGGCCGGTACTTATTCGTTTTTATCAATGGTGCGGAACGCGGGGCGGTACGGGCGCGCCGGTGCGGCCCAGGGCCCGCAATGGCGGCGCGCTGACCGCACCGTGCCGGGCCCGCCCTTATACGGGGCCGCGGTCCGGCCGCCCGCCCCCGGCTGGGCGCATGGTGCGCGTGGCCGTAGTCGACCGCGAGCTGTGCCGCCCCACCAAGTGCAACCTCGAGTGCGTGCGCTTCTGCCCCGTGAACCGCACCGGCAAGACGGCCGTGGAGCTGGCCGGGGGCAGGCCCAGGATCTACGAGGAGGCCTGCGTGGGCTGCGGCATCTGCGTCAAGAAGTGCCCGTTCAGGGCGCTGACGATAGTGAACCTGCCGGACGAGCTCGAGAAGGTGCTCATCCACCGCTACGGCCCCAACGGGTTCAAGCTCTACGGCCTCCCCCTGCCCCGCCAGGGCAGCGTCCTGGGCATAATAGGGAAGAACGGCACGGGGAAGACGACAGCGCTGCGCATCCTCGCGGGCGAGCTGAAGCCTAACCTGGGCGTCGTGGACGGCGAGCCCGACTGGGACGAGGTGGTGAGGAGGTTCAGGGGCACGGAGCTCCAGAACTACCTGGCTAGGCTTGCCCAGCGCGGGATAAGGGCTGCCCACAAGATACAGTACATAGACCTGGTGCCGCGCAGGCTGAGGGGCACGGTGGGGGAGCTGCTCGAGAGGGCCGACGAGCGCGGGCTGGCCAGGGAGCTGGCCAAGGAGCTGGGGCTCGACAGGGTCTGGGACAGGAGCATACGGTCGCTGAGCGGCGGCGAGCTCCAGCGCTTCATGGTGGCGGCGGTGCTGTCCAAGGACGCCGACATATACCTCTTCGACGAGCCGAGCAGCTACCTCGACGTCAGGGAGAGGGTCCGCGTGGCCCGGGTGATAAGGGCGTACGCGCCCCGCACGAGCTACGTCGTGGTCGTCGAGCACGACATCGCGATGCTCGACTACCTCTCGGACTACGTGGTCGTGATGTACGGGGAGCCCGGGGCCTACGGGATAGCCTCCAAGCCCTACGGGGTCAGGGCTGGGATAAACCACTTCCTCAACGGCTACCTGCCGGCGGAGAACATGAGGATAAGGAGCGAGCCGATAAGGTACACGCTGGGGCCGCCGCAGGAGGGGGTCAGGGCGGCCCCGAGGACCTTCGTGAGGTGGTCGAGGATCCGCGTCGGCCTCGACGGGTTCGAGCTTACCGTGGAGCCCGGCGAGCTCTACGAGGGCGAGGTGGTCGGCGTGGTCGGCCCCAACGGGATAGGGAAGACGACGTTCGTGAGGGTCCTGGTCGGCGAGCTGAGGCCCTCCGAGGGC
>WAQM01000170.1 GCA_015520245.1 Pyrodictiaceae archaeon | reverse complement strand
GGTGTACTACTACTCGCTCAGGGGCGTCGTCAGGGCGGTCGACGGGGTCAGCTTCAGCCTCGGCCGCGGCGAGGTGATGGGGCTGGCGGGGGAGAGCGGCTGCGGCAAGAGCACGCTGGCCTACTCGCTGATGAAGCTCGTCCCCCCGCCCGGCCGCATAGTTGGGGGCAGGATACTGTTCGACGGCGAGGACCTCGTCTCGATGAGGGAGCACGAGGTCCGGAGGAGGATAAGGTGGCGCAGGATAAGCATGGTCTTCCAGGGCGCGATGAACGCCCTGAACCCCATGTACCCGGTCTGGTTCCAGATAGCGGAGCCCCTCATGTACCACCTCGGCATGCCCAAGCAGAAGGCGTACGAGAGGGCCGTGGAGCTCCTCTCGATGGTGGGGCTCGACGAGTCGGTGGCGAGGAGGTACCCCCACGAGCTGAGCGGGGGCCAGAAGCAGCGCGTCGTCATAGCCATGGCGCTAGCCCTCGAGCCCGACCTCGTGCTAGCCGACGAGCCCACCACCGCCCTCGACGTAGTTGTGCAGGCGCAGGTCCTCAACCTCCTGAAGAGGCTGGTGAGGGAGAGGGGCTCAAGCCTCATCATAATAAGCCACGACCTGAGCGTCATAGCCGAGCTCGCCGACCGCGTCGCGGTCATGTACGCAGGCAAGATAGTCGAGCAGGGGCCCTCGGAAGCCGTGTACGAGAGCCCCGGGCACCCGTACACGCAGGCGCTCCTGAAGGCGATACCCAGGCTGTCGGCTGAGCGGACGAAGCTCAGCTACATACCGGGGCAGCCGCCCGACCTGAGGAGCCCCCCGCCCGGCTGCAGGTTCCACCCCAGGTGCCCCTACGCGAGCGACCGCTGTAGGCGCCAGGAGCCGCCGCTCGTCGAGGTCGAGCGCGGCCATTACGTGGCGTGCTGGCTGCGGGAAGGGAGGCCTTAAGTCTGTGGGTGCGGCCACCCGCGCGGCCGGCCGAGGGCGAGGGCTTGACCAGACCCGTAGTGCGCGCCGAGGGCCTACGCGTCTGGTTCCCGCTGCGCCGGACGCTCACTGAGATCCTGAGGCGGAGGCCCCCGCGCTACGTCAAGGCGGTCGATGGTGTGAGCTTCGAGATATACCCCGGCGAGGTCTTCTGCCTCGTGGGGGAGAGCGGCTGCGGGAAGACGACGACAGGCATGGCGCTCATAAGGCTCGTGGACCCGTCCAACGTGCGTGGCGGGCGCGTGCTCTTCGCGGCAAGGGAGGAGACGCTGAAGCTGGCCATGGAGCGCGACCCCGCGAGCGTCACCGAGGACGGGATGATAGACGTGTACGCGGTGAGCGACCATCTGGTGCTGAAGGCCCTGCGCCGCGAGATGCAGATAGTCTTCCAGGACCCCTACGGCAGCCTGAACCCGCGCTACACCGTGAGGAGGATCCTGGAGGAGCCCCTCATCATCCACGGCGTTAGGGACCCCGAGGAGCGCGCCAAGAGGGTGGTCGAGGCCCTCGAGGCGGTGAAGCTGACGCCCCCCGAGGAGTTCATGGATAGGTTCCCCCACCAGCTGAGCGGCGGCCAGAGGCAGCGCGTCGCGATCGCTAGGGCGCTGATACTGAACCCGCGCCTGGTGGTCGCCGACGAGCCGGTCTCGATGCTCGACGTGTCGATAAGGGCCGAGGTCCTCGAGGTGCTGCTGGGCCTCCGCGATAGGTTCGGGATATCCCTGCTCTTCATAACCCACGACCTGGCGCTGGCGAGGCACGTGTGCGACAGGATAGCAGTCATGTACCTGGGCAGGATCGTGGAGCTCGCCCCCGCGGACGTGTTGGTGAGGGAGCCCATGCACCCCTACACGAGGGCCCTCATGGCCGCGATACCGGAGCCCAACCCCAGGAACAGGTTCAGGATACGCGAGGTGCCGATCAAGGGCGAGGTAGCGAGCCCGGTCGACCTGCCCCCGGGCTGCAGGTTCAGGCCCCGCTGCGTAGCCTTCGACTCGGCACCCGAGGAGGTCAGGGACCTGTGCAGGAGCAGGGAGCCCGAGCTGGTCGAGGTCAGGCCCGGCCACCGGGTGGCGTGCTGGCTCGTAGGGGGTAGGGGCACAGGCTCCTAACCGGGCAGCTGCTGCACAGCGGCCTGCGGGCCTTGCAGTACGTGCGGCCCAGGGCTATGAGCAGCCGGTGGGCGCGCTCGCTGTTCTCGGGGCCGAAGAAGCTGAGGAGGGCGGAGGAGATCTCGTCGTAGCCCGCCCCCTCGTCAACGAGCCCCCAGCGCTTTGCTATCCGCGCGGCGTGCGTGTCGACGGCGAAGACGGGCGCCCTTCTGACAAGGGCGAGGAACACGTCAGCGGTCTTCTTCCCGACGCCCGGAATGGAGAGGAGGAAGTCGCGGAGCTCCCTCCACGGTAGCCTCAGCAGCACCTCCTCGCCTCCCGCCTCGACAACCCTCCTGGCCGCCTCCTTCAGCGCCCGCGTCTTCTGGCGGGCGAGGCCGGCCACGCGTATAGCCGAGGCGATCTCCTCGTCGCTCGCCGAGAGTATCGCCTCCGGCGTGACCCCAACCCTCCTCCTCAGCTCCAGGTAGGCCCTGATGGAGTTCCTGTCGTTCGTGTTCTGGCTCAGTATGATGCCGACGAGGATGGCGAAGGGGTGCACCCTGCCGTCCATGTCCTCCGCGACTAGCGCCACGTACTCGCTCCTCTTCACGTCGAGGGCCGCCTCGAGCAGCTTGAGCACCTCCTCTCCGCTGGCCAGGTCGCGTATGCTCAGCCTGCCCTCGCGGCCCTTCAAGGCCCCGCCCAGGCGGGGCCCGGCGGCGGGTCTTAGGCCTGCCAGCCCCTTGGCAGTAGCGGTGTGCGGGTTGGCGCGGGTGCCCCTCTGGGTCGAGGCGAGCGCGCTACGCGTCCTGGTAGTGGGCGGCGGCGGCGTCGGCACGCGGAGAGCCTTGTGGTTCCACGACGCGGGCGCCACCGTCCGCGTGGTGAGCCTCGAGTTCAGCCGCGAGCTGGTCGAAGCGTCGCAGCGGTCGCCGAGGCTCGAGCTGGTCAAGATGGATGCCAGGTCGCCGGGCGTGGAGGAGCACGTGGCCTGGGCGGACCTCATAGTGATCGCGGTGCCCGACGAGGAGGCTAGGAGGCGCGTATGGGCTCTCGCCAGGAAGTACCGCAAGCTGGTGAACGACGCCACGAGCGCCGAGGAGACGCAGGTCGTGGTGCCGTTTACGGCCGAGGTCTACGGGGGAGGCATAAAGATCGCCGTGACGAGCGAGGGCCTGTCCGGCGTGGCCGCGCGCTGGGCCCGCGACCGCGCCCGGCAGTGCCTCGAGGCGGACCGGGAGCTCAGGACGCTGTTCGAGGTCATGTGGAGAGTGAAGAGGGTCGCCAAGGAGCTTGTGCCTGAGCCTAAGCGGAGGGTCCGGCTGTACCTGGAGGTGGAGAGGTTGCTTGCGGAGGGAGGGGCGCTGAGGCAGGGCGTCGAGGCGGCGCTCGAGCTGGCGGCCAGGGTTGTGGCGGAGCGTGTGGGCGCGAGCCCCGGCGCGGTGCTGGCTGCGCTGAGGGGGGCCCGGCGGAGCGCCCCGGCGGGCCGCTAGGGCCTAGGGTTAAGTCCCCTCCTACATGCTCGGCACCCCGCGGGGCTGAGGAGGATCTTGGCGCTCCACCGGCGGAAGCTGCTCGACCCCTTCGGCGCGCGAGAGAGGCTCGAGACCCCGAAGGGCCCGGCGGTAGTCTACAGGCTGGACAGGCTCGAGGAGATCGGGCTGACGAAGGTATCGAGGCTGCCCTACACGATCAGGATACTGCTGGAGAATGTATTGCGGAACGTGGACGGCTTCCTCGTGACCGAGGACGACGTGAAGAAGGTGGCTTCGTGGCCCAAGGGGGCCGGCAGCGAGGTAGTGCCGTTCATGCCGTCGCGCGTGCTGATGCAGGACTACACCGGCGTGCCGGCAGTCGTCGACCTCGCGGCGATGAGGGAGGTCGCGGCGAAGTACGGGTGCCCTCCGCGCATAGTCGACACGCTCGTGCCTGCCCATCTGATCATAGACCACAGCGTGCAGGTCGAGTACTTCGGCTCCTCGGACGCGCTGAGGAGGAACATGGAGTCGGAATTCAGGAGGTACGCCGAGAGGTACAGGCTGCTCAAGTGGGCGCAGCAGGCGTTCGCCAACCTGAAGGTCATACCGCCGGGCAAGGGGATAATCCACCAGATAAACATCGAGTACCTGGCTACGGTGGTCGAGTACCGCGAGTACCATGGGGAGGTCATGGCGTTCCCCGACACCGTCATAGGCATGGACTCCCACACAACCATGGTGAACGGCATAGGCGTTCTCGGCTGGGGTGTCGGCGGCATAGAGGCCGAGGCGGTGCTGCTGGGCCAGCCCTACTACATAACCCTGCCCGAGGTGGTGGGGGTCAAGCTCGTCGGCGAGCCCCGCGAGGGGGTCACGCCCACCGACATCGTGCTGGCGATAACCGAGTTCCTGCGCAAGAAGGCCAACGTCGTCGGCAAGTTCGTCGAGTTCTACGGCCCCGGGCTCCGCCACCTGCTGGCCTACGACAGGGCGACCGTTGCCAACATGGCACCCGAGTACGGCAGCACGACGGGCTACTTCCCGATAGACGATGAGACCCTGGCGTTCCTGCGGATGACCGGCAGGGACGAGGCGCACGTCAGGCTGGTCGAGTGGTACGCCAAGCTCCAGCACCTCTACTACACGGAGGACGAGCCGGAGCCTAGCTACAGCCAGACGCTCGTGTTCGACCTCTCCCAGGTGGAGCCGTCCATAGCGGGCCCGAGCCACCCGGAGGACCGCGTGCCGCTCAGCAGAGCCCGCGAGGCGTTCCGCGAGGCCCTAAGGAGGTTCCTCGAGGAGCGTAGGAAGCGCGCGGGGGCGGCCGGGGCCCCTGAGTGGCCGCGCGTCCGCGTCAGGCTGCAGGACGGCGAGGAGGTGGAGCTCACGCACGGCGCGATAGTCATCGCCGCGATAACGAGCTGCACGAACACGTCCAACCCCTACGTGATGCTGGGGGCGGGCCTCGTCGCCAAGAAGGCGGTGGAGCGCGGCCTGAGGAGGAGGCCGTGGGTGAAGACGAGTCTGTCGCCGGGCAGCCGGGTCGTCGTCGACTACCTCAGGGAGGCGGGCCTGCTGCCCTACCTCGAGGCGCTCGGCTTCCACGTCGTCGGCTACGGCTGCATGACCTGCATCGGGAACAGCGGCCCCCTGCCCGAGCCGGTGGCGAAGGCCGTGAGGGAGCACGACCTCTACGCGGTGGCGGTGCTGAGCGGTAACAGGAACTTCGCCGGGAGGATCCACCCGCTCGCGAGGGCTAACTACCTGATGTCCCCCATGATGGTCGTGGTCTACGCGCTCAAGGGCACCATGGACTGGGACCCGGAGCGGGAACCCGTGGGCTACGACCCCAACGGCAGGCCGGTGTATCTTCGCGACATCTGGCCCTCCGCCGAAGAGATCAGGGAGCTTATGAGGAGGTACGTGAGGCCCGATCTCTACCGCGAGCGCTACCGCGATATCTACCGCGGCACCGAGGAGTGGGAGAGGCTGGAGGCGCCCAGCGGCGACCTCTACCAG
>WAQM01000169.1 GCA_015520245.1 Pyrodictiaceae archaeon | reverse complement strand
GCGTTCGCCTTGGCGAGCTCCTCGAAGAGCCCCTCCTCCCCCACCTGGTAGGCGGCGTCGCCGCAGCAGACGAGGTCCCGGGCCACCCCCACGCTGTACCCCGCCTCGGCGAGCAGGCGGACGAGGAGCCTGAGCGCCCTCTGGAGCCTCGGGTCGTAGGCGTGTACGCAGCACGCGAACACGAGCACGTCGGGGCGGGGGCTCAGCCTGAGGCCCCGGCTCCACGCCAGCCTCTCGCGCCGCGGCAGCCCCAGGGGGTTGCCCTCCTCGTAGAGGCTCCAGAGCACCTCGTCGGCCCTCTCGGGGGCGGAGCGCGCCTCGTAGAGCTTGCGGCGGGCGGCCCAGACGGCGCGCGGGACGTCCACCCGGTGGGGGCACTCGAGCGCGCAGAGCCTGCAGGTGACGCAGGCCCAGGCCTGCCGGCCCGCCGGCTCCAGGGCGCCGAGCTGCAGGTACCTCAGCATCCTCCTCACCTGGACGGCGGGGGCGAGGGGGCAGGTGGCTGTGCACGTGCCGCACTGGTAGCAGTAGTTGATGGCGCCCCCGCTCAGCCTCGCGAGCTCCTCGCGCCTCTCGAAGCTGACGCGGAGCACGGGCCTCACGGCCGGGCACCCCTCAGCCTGCGCGCGGTCTCCTCGACCTCCTCGCGGGTGACCTCGCGCGCCAGCCTGTCCAGCTCCCTCATCGTCTCGACGAAGTCGGGCACGTCGGGGGCGCCGAAGAGCCTCAGTATGAGCCTCTCCTCGCGGACCCCCAGCCTCCTCAGCAGGCTCCTCCACACCTTGAACCTCCTCACCGTGTGCTGGTTCGCGTTCCTGTAGTGGCAGTCGCCGAGCCTGCAGCCCGTGACCGCGACGGCGGGGGCCCCGAGCTCGAAGGCCTTCTTCACGAGCCTCCAGCCCACCCTGCTCGAGCACGGCAGCCTGATGATGCGCGGCGACGCCGGGTACTGCACCTTGAATATGCCGGCGTTGTCGGCGGCCGCGTACGAGCACCAGAAGCACGTGAACGCTATCGGCTTCCTCCAGGGCTCCTCCGCGAGCGCCGCCTCGAGCTGCCTGTAGACGTCCTCGTCGCTGAAGCCGGGGACGTATATGGCGCCCGTCGGGCACTCGGCGGAGCAGGCGCCGCAGCCCTCGCAGGCGGCCGGCACGACCTCGATCCACTTCCTCGGCTCGCCCCTTATGGCACCGTACGGGCACACCCTCATGCAGGCGCCGCACTTGATGCACCTCGACTCGTCTATCACGGCCACCAGCGGCTCCTTCTCCACGTAGCCGCGCAGCAGCAGGGCGGCCGCCTTGGCGGCCGCCGCGTAGGCCTGGGCCACGCTCTCCCTCACGTCCTTCGGGCCCTGGGCGACGCCGGCCAGGAAGACGCCGGGGACCGGGCTCTCGACGGGCCCGAGCTTGGGGTGCGCCTCCATGAGGAAGCCCTCGGGGTCGCGGGCCGCCTTCAGCATCTCCGACAGCCTGACCGCGTCCGGGCTCGGGTCCAGCGGGGTCGCGAGCACCACGGCGTCCGCCGGGACCTCGACCACCGCGCCGGTCAGCTGGTCCTCCACCGCCACGTAGCCCCTGCCGATCCTCACGGCCTCCTCGACGGGCCTCGCGCTGTCCACCTTGAGGAACAGGACGCCCTCGCGGAGGGCCTGGCGGTAGAGGTCCTCGGCGCCGCGCTGGTACGTCCTCATGTCGCGGTAGACCACCACCACGTTCTTGCCCTGCCTCCTCAGCTGGAGCGCCTGGTGGACCATCGCGGTGCAGCAGTAGCGGCTGCAGCCGCGGGCCCCCGTCCTCGACCCGTAGCAGCCGATGAACACGACGTTCCTGCCGGGCAGCTTGTAGCCCATCCTCTCGACGTCGAAGAGCGTGTACGTCGGGACGAGCTTCCTGAGCTCCTCGGGGGCCGGCCTCGGCACGCCCCCGGTGGCGACTATGATGGCGCCCACCTCGAGCTCCTCGCCGTTGCTCAGCCTCACCCTGAAGTTGCCCACGAAGCCCTCCACGCTCTCGACGGTGGCGCCCGTGATGACGCGGACCCCGGCCTCCCTCAGCTCGGCCTCGGCCTCCTCGAGCACCTTGCGGGCCTCGACCCCCTCCGGCGCCAGCCGGTGGAGGTGCCTGAGCAGGCCCCCGAGCTCCCTCTCCTTCTCGACGAGCACCACCTCGAGGCCCAGCCTCGCCGCGGCGGCCGCCGCCTTCATGCCGGCTATGCCGCCGCCGACCACCAGCACGCGCCTCCTGACGGGGAAGCGGAGCGGCTTCAGGGGCCTGAGGAGGGGCGCCTTGGCCACGGCCATCCGGAGGTAGTCCTTCGCCTTCTCGGTCGCCGCGCGGGGGTCGTACCTGTGGACCCAGGAGTCGAGGTTCCTTATGTTCGCCATCTCCACCAGGTAGGGGTTGAGACCCGCCATCCTCGCCGCCTCGCGGAAGACAGCCAGGTGGGTCGCAGGGCTGCACGCCGCCACCACGAGCCTGTTCGCCCTCTTCTCGCGCAGGACCTTGGCTATGTACTCGACCGAGGCCGCCGAGCACGCGAACTTGAGGTCCTCGGCGTGGACCACGCCGGGGAGCCTCCTGGCGAACTCGACGACCTCCCTGACGTCGACGACGCCGGCGATGTTCGTCCCGCAGTGGCAGACGAACACGGCTATCCTCGGCTCCTCGCCACCCCCCGCCTCGGGCACCTCCTCCGCCTCGCGCCGCGCGGCGAGCCTCGTCAGGGCCAGCGCCCTGGCAGCCGCCGCGCTCGCCTCCTGCACGCTGTCCGCTATGTCCTTGGGGCCCGAGGCGGAGCCGCACACGAAGACGCCGGGCCTGCGCGTCTCCACGGGGTCCCAGGGCTTGGCGAGCTCGACGAACCCGTCGGGGCCGAGGCCCACGCCGAGCCTCCTGGCGAGCTCCTCGAGGCCCTCCGGCGGCAGCGCCGCGGGGGCGAGCACCACCATGTCGTACTCGCGCTCGACGACCTCGCCCCTCGACGTGTCCTCGTACACCGCGACCAGCCTGCCGCCGCGCTGGTAGACGCGGGCCAGCCTGCCCCGGACGACCTCGACGCCCTCCTCCAGCGCCCTCCTGAAGAACTGCTCGAAGCCCTTGCCGTACGCCCTCACGTCCATGAAGAGCGCCGTGACCCTCTTGACGCCGTGCTCGCGGGCCTGGATCGCCTGCTTCAGGACGTACATGCAGCAGAACCT
>WAQM01000168.1 GCA_015520245.1 Pyrodictiaceae archaeon | reverse complement strand
CTCCAGGGCCTCGTCGAGGCCCGGGCCCACGATCACCCTATGGCCGCGGTAGACGGCGTGGCCCTGCACCGCGCGCACCGCCACCCCGCCGCCGGCTGGCGCACTTGGCTGCTGCGCGCGGATCCCGCGCCATCGATCACCCTGGACCCCCCGAAACGTTGCGGGGTAACCGCCCTATAGCGTCGCGATGTGATTGAGTCGCGGAGGGTGCGCTCGATGCCCGACCCGGCGCGCAGGGACCTGCTGAAGGCGATAGCGATAGGCGCGGCGGTGGCGGCGGTCGGCGGCGTCGCGACCTACCTGGCGTCGCCCCGCGAGCGCGTCGTCTACCGGGAGGTCACTAAGACCATAACCGAGCTCGTCACCAGGACGGTGACCGAGACCGTCACCGTGACGGGCGCCCCGCAGCAGCCTGCGCCCCCGAAGCCCAAGCTGGCGACCCTGCCCATAGGCCAGTGCAGGTTCTGCGGCACCGGCTGCGGCGTCCAGGCGCAGCTGCTCATAGACCCGCAGACCGGCATGGCTAAGGACATGCTGTCGATGGCTGGCATCCCCGACTACCCCGTCAACCGGGGCGCGCTCTGCATCAAGGGCTTCTACATCCACAAGGCGCTCGGCTGGGGCGGCAACAAGCAGGCGATGGAGCAGAGGCTCAAGAGGCCCCTCGTGATCAAGGACTGGATCATACCCGGCAAGAACAGGCCCCCGATAACGCCCGAGGAGATACCGGAGGCGCCGAGGGTCCGCAACCGCCAGGTGAGCAAGAACGTAGACGCCAGGGTGCCGACGGTCGAGCACGTGAGGAGGAACTACGTCGAGGTCGACTGGGACACAGCGATAAAGTTCTTCACCGCCGTGCTCAAGTACGCCATCCAGAAGTACGGGCCCCACTCCTTCGCCTACTACGGCAGCGGCCAGCTGGGCACCGAGGAGAGCTACGTCATCAACAAGCTCACCAAGGCCGGCATCCACACCAACAACCTCGACGGCAACCCGAGGCTCTGCATGGTCAGCGCCGTGGGCGGCTACATAACGGGCTACGGCGCCGACGAGCCCGAGGTCAGCTACGACCACATAGACGTGCCCGAGCCCGACACCGGGGTCCACGCCGACACCTTCCTGCTCATAGGCACCAACACCGCCGAGGCGCACCCCATAGTCTTCGGCAGGATAGCGCAGGTCAAGCAGGCCGACCCGGAGAGGGTCAAGGTGATCCTCGCCGACCCCAGGAAGACCAAGAGCGGCGCGATAGCCGACCTCTGGCTCCCCGTCCGCTGGAGCATGGACGTCGCGCTCCTCAACACCCTAGCGTACATAGTCGCGTTCGAGCTCGACGGCTGCAGGGTCATCGACGTCAGGGAGGGCAAGGTCGAGTGCAGGTGGGAGTACATAGACATCAAGTGGCTCAGGAGGCACGCCGACTTCGCCATACCCGTCGAGACCGCCAAGGTGTGGACGCTCAAGGACTACAACACCAGGATGAACAGGCTGCCCGACGAGGCCAGCAAGGTCTGGGACATGGGCACCACGGCCACCGTGGCCGCGAACTACAGGATGTACCCGAGCATAGGCAAGAAGTACGCCAGCGAGGAGGAGGTCGAGAGGGACTGGTGGAGGGGCTTCGCCCTCTACCTCAAGTTCCTCGAGCTCTACAGGCCCGAGGTCATGGCCAAGGTGCTGTTCGGCGACGAGAAGCCGCTGATCAAGAGGGAGACGGCGGAGAGGCTGGTGAGGGAGGGCGAGCTGAGCCCCGACAAGGTCGACCTGAGGGGCGAGGAGCCGTTCGTCGAGATCGACCCGGTCGAGGCGCTCAGGCTGGCCGCCAAGTGGATCGCGAAGGGCAGGACCCTGGTCCTCTGGACCATGGGCGTGAACCAGAAGGTGCAGGGCGTCCACACCGTCAACGCCATCATGAACCTCCTGGCGCTGACCGGGAACATAGGCAAGTACGGTACCGGCACCCTCAGCCTCACGGGCCAGCCGAACGCGTGCGGCGGCATCAGGGACCAGGGAGGCCTGGCCCACGTGCTGCCCTACGGCAGGCTGATAGCCATCGAGCCGGCCAGGAAGCAGGTCGAGGAGATCTGGCGCAAGCTGACCGAGGAGTACCTGCGCGAGCGCGGGCTCCCCGCCAGCGCCATCCAGGAGGAGGTCAGGAAGGTCTTCGTGCACCCCTCGCCCGGGCCGCACGCCGTCGAGCTGTTCAGGAGGGTCAACGCCGGCCAGATTAAGGTCGTGTGGATAGCCGAGACGAACCCCGGCCACAGCCTGCCCAACGTGTTCAAGTTCAGGCTGGGCCTCGCCAAGCCCCACGACGACGACCCCGCCTTCCCCTTCGTCGTGGTCAGCGACATCTACCCGACGAGGACCACCGACCTCGCCGACCTCATACTGCCGGCCGCCGCCTGGGCCGAGAAGGAGATGAAGTACGGCAGCACCGAGCGCCGCTACACGGTCATACACTACGTGCTGCCGCCGCCCGGCGAGGCCGTGGCCGACCACGTGATATTCGCGATGGTGGGCAAGGCCCTCGAGGACGAGGGCATCGTGCCCAGGGGCCTGGTCAGCGGCCTCTTCCCCGAGGACGTTGACGCGGCCGCCAAGGCCGCCGGCAAGAGCTGGGTCCAGTACGTGGTCGAGAAGAGCAGGGACAAGAGGTGGCAGCAGGAGTTCGTCAACAGGATATGGGACCGCGACATACTCAGCCTCGCCAAGAACACCTACTACGACTTCACGTACGTGAAGAGGGAGCTGTTCAGGAAGCTCACCACGGGCTTCAGGTGGCCGTGGCCCGAGCAGTACGAGACGAACCCGAGCGTCCGCGCCCGCTACGACAAGTACAAGGCCGCCAGCAGGTACGCGTACCCCTACGACCCGCTGATGCCGGACCCCGACGTGATCAAGAGGATCTACGACGACGTGTCCAGGATGCGCAGCCCCGAGGAGATCAAGAGGTACGTCGAGGCCCTGGACCCGAACACCGTGCACCCGGCGTTCAGGGCCAAGTGGCTCGGCAAGCTGGCCTCCAACCCGGTGCTGATGAGGTGGGTGCTCAAGCATATCGTCGAGGAGATCGACGACCTGGAGTACAAGAGGGCCAACAGGCTGCCCGAGGGCTGGTACGTGGTGTTCTACGCGAAGCCCACCGGCAGGATGACGATCTGGGCCAGGCCGTGGATACCCGTGAGGGTCGACCACGAGACCGGCAGGGTCGAGATCAACAAGGAGGTGCTGGTGGCGTACGAGCAGTTCGACGCGGAGGCCGCGCTGGAGGGCAAGATATCGGTGTTCTCCGAGCCCAAGGGCCCGTTCAGGGTCATTAGGAAGGTCAAGGCCGTGCCGGCCAGCGGCGACCCGGAGAGGGCGCTCAGGGTGCTCGCCGAGCTTAGCTGGGGTGAGGCGCTTAGGAGGGCGAGGGGCGACGTCGAGGCGCTGTTCGAGATCGCGCTGGCGCCGGCCGAGGTCCCCGGCTTCACGATGAGGTACAGGCTCGAGACCGGCGAGGAGGTGGTGGTGAGGGACGCCACCGGCTACGAGCTCGTCGCGACCACGGGCAGGATCATCGAGCACTGGCACACCGCCACCATGACCGGCAGGGTGCCGGAGCTGAGGAGGGTGAAGCCCGCCGCCTACGTCGAGATCAACAAGGCGCTCGCGGAGGAGCTGGGCATCAAGGACGGCGACTGGGTGGCGGTCGAGAGCCCGCGCGGCACCGTGGTGGTCCAGGCCGTGGTGCTGGACCCGAAGACAGGCCTCGGCGGCCCCAGGAAGGACTACGTGTTCATACCGTGGTTCGACGAGAACAGGCTGGCGAACGCGCTCACGCTCGACAACTACGACCCGCAGCCGTACTTCTTCCAGCCGGACTTCAAGACCTGCGCGGCCAGGATCAGGAAGGCCAGGCCCGACGAGGTGCCGAGGTCGGAGAC
>WAQM01000167.1 GCA_015520245.1 Pyrodictiaceae archaeon | reverse complement strand
TAGAGCCCGACCTCCTTCAGGTCCTCGATGAGCCTCCTGTAGGCCTCGACGTTGGAGACGACGTAGTAGACGAGGAGGGGCCTGGGGGGCTCGCTCGGCACCGGGATCCCGGTGCCGTTGATCATGACGGTGCCCGACGCCACGCCTATGACGGCGTCCTCGCCGGCGATGGTGGGGCCCTCCACGGTCAGCACGTCGCCCCTCCCGCCCGCCATGAACGCCTCCGAGGCAACGGTCGCGTTGAGCAGGCGCACCGAGACGGAGCCGCCGAGCTCCAGCACTACCGGCTCGAGGAACCTTAGCTCGAGGAGCTCGTGGACGCCGAGGCTCCGGGGCAGCACGGCCGACACGTCCCTGGGTAGCGTCAGGTTGAGGTGGGAGGCCCTCAGGTCGACGCGGAGCGTGAACACCTGCCTGCCGCCGCGCACCGACGCGTCGAGGCTCGGCGAGAGCGTGACGTTCTCCAGCACGAGGCGCACCTCCTCCCCGGTGGCGAGCACGATGGTCCTGTTCGCCGCGAGGTCCACGAGGCTCACCACGGCCCTGGCCCTGACCTCGAACCTGCCCGGGAACACGCGGTCGCCGCCCGCGACGAGGTCGAGGAGGACGCGGGCGTCGGGGTCGGCCTCCACCATCGACCTCCCGACCTCGAAGTCCCTGATGACCGAGGCGAAGTCGTTGGCTAGGGTGTAGAGGGCCAGCTGGCCGTAGAAGTAGCTGACTCCGCGCCCCACGTACCTCGTGTATATGTCTATGGGGGTCCAGCTGATCCCGTACTCGTAGCCCTCGAACACGACCTTGACTCCCTGGGGTAGCTCCAGGGCCTCGCCGAGCCTGAGGCTGTACTCGCGCTCGTAGGCCTGGTTGAACGAGTAGGTGCCGCTCACGAGCACGCCGGCGGCCGTCAGCGAGAGGCCGAGGTGCAGGAGCGCCAGGAGCAAGAGCCTGTCGCCCCGGAGCCCCCTCAGCCCGCGCCTCAGCGCGGCCGCTGCGTAGGCGGCGGTCGACGCGACGCCCAGCCCGGCCCAGGGGAGCCCGAACGCCATCATGACGTTGGTCTCGCGGGGGCTGAGGGGTGCCAGCACCAGGGCCCCGGAGGCGGCCGCAGCGCCGGCCACGGTGGAGACCGCGGCGACCGAGGCCAAGAGCGCGGCGTAGCCGCGCCAGCCCAGCCACCTCCCGTTGAACGCTGCGGGGAGCGCGGCCAGCATGAGGATCAGCGGCGGGTAGAGCAGCGGGTGGTAGAACCTGACGCCCTCCTCCATCTGGGGCGCGCGGGCCTCAACGCCGGCGGCGGTCAGCACGGCGGGGACGAGCAGCGAGCCGTACACGACCACCGACGAGCCGAGGAGCGCGAGGAAGGCCACGGCGAGCCCGAAGGCGTAGAGGCTGCCTCCCCTCAGCGAGCGGGCCAGGCTGGCGCCGGCCTCGTCGACCCCCCGGTACATGGCGTAGAGCGCGTAGGCGAGCGACGCGAGCGCCACGCCGAGGAGCACTAGGGCCCCGACGCCCGGGGCCCCGAAGCCGTGAAGCGGGCTGAGCCCCGTCCTGGTTATGTACATGGAGAGGTAGACGGCGGAGAGCACCCAGGCGGCGTTGAAGCCCTCGAGGCCGCGCGCCACGACCATCGCGTGCGGCAGCAGCGTCGCCACCAGCCAGGCGGCGAGCTGCCCCGTCTCGACGGGGTCCCAGGCCCAGTAGCCGCCCCAGCCGAACGTCTCGTAGCTCCAGTAGCCGCCCACGAAGATGCCGAGGGTCAGCGAAGCCCAGCCGACCTCGAAGAGCACGAGGCCGCGGCGCCTCATGCCTGCGAGCAGCGCGAGCGAGGCTACCGCGAGCACCCCGTACCCGGCGAACGTGAGGAGCGGATGGGGGTACAGCCAGACGCTCTTGAGCAGGGGGTTGAGGCCCGAGCCGGTGAGCGGCGCCCCCTCGAGGAGCGTGAACGCGTAGTTGAGCGCGGCGGCCGCAATTGAGGAGACGACCACGGCGGCGATGGCGGCCACCAGGCGCGGCGGCGGCTCGGTGCCGCGGAGCAGGTAGAGGGCGGAGAGGCTGGCAACGACGCTGAACAGGTAGAGGCTGCCGCCGGCGCCGGCCCACGCCGCGGCCAGGCGGAGCCAGAGCGGGAGCCCGGGGCTCGTGTTCCAGAACACCTCGGCGAGGCTGTAGTCCAGGGTGGCGAACGGCACCCAGTACACCAGCCAGCCGGCGGCGTTGAGGGCGAGCGCGGCGCGGAGGAGCCGGGCGGCCCACCGCCTCCCCGCTAGCGCGGCGAGGGCCGCCGCAGCGGCCAGCGCGGCCGCGGTGAAGGGTATGACGGCGGTGTAGTGGTAGCCGCCGAGCCCGACCGCGTCGGCCACGCTCCCACCCCGGGCCTAGAGCAGGCCGAGGCCGTAGGCCAGGAGCGTGAGGCCAGCCACGAGCATTGCGAGGCCGCCCGCCCTGTACAGGGTGGGGCCGCGGCTCACCAGCCTGCGGGCGACCGTGTCGCCGAGCCTGGAGATCGCGTAGACCGAGGCCGCGAGCGAGCCGCCGGCCCCCGCGGCGAAGGCGGCGGCCGCGAGGAGGGGGGCTCCCAGGGCCCCCGACCCAGCCACCAGCAGGAGCGCGCCGGCCACCATGGGCAGGTTGCACTGGAGCGCCAGCAGGCCGTAGACCGCGCAGAAGCCCCCGAGGCCCGCGGGCCTCCTGCCCACGAGCGCCGGGAGCTCCATGGGGACGCCGAGCAGGGCGGCGAAGCCGGCGCCGGCGACGAGGGAGCCGAGGACGGGCAGCGCCAGCTCCTGGGCCAGCGCGACGGCGGGGCCCGCGAGCGCGAAGAGGGCGCCAACACCCAGCGCAGCAGCGGCAGCGGCGAGGCCGCAGGCGGCGCAGCTGAGCGGGCCCAGGCCGCGGCCACCCCTCGCCAGCACCGCCACGTGGGCCACGAGCACCGGGAAGGTGCACGGCGAGAGGGCGGTGGCGACCCCCGCCACGAGGGCCGCCGCCGCAGCGACCAGGCCGGCCACGCCGGCTGCGGCGGGTCCGGTCGCGTTGAGGGGCGTCGACCTGCCGGGGCCGGGCGAGGTCAGCCCCAGCGCCTCCCCAAGCTCGATCCTCGGGGGCTCGCGGCCGAGCAGGACGGCGGACGCGTACTCGAGCAGGTAGGCTGCCCTGTCAACCTCGTAGGCCGAGAGGTCGGGTACGTAGCGCCTCATCGACGCCACCGCCTGGGCTAGCGAGCCGTAGCCACCGTAGAGCTCGGACAGCGTGGCGTTCGCCTCCAGGGCCTCGGCGAGCCTCTCGGCGAGGAGGTCGCCCGCGACGAGGCGCCTCGCCTCGAACCACGAGCGGATTGAGCTCGGGTCGAGGGACTCTATCCTCCCGTGGCAGGCGGCGCAGCGGGAGTTGTAGACGCTGAGGCCCTGCGAGGCCAGCCGCTCCGGGTCCGAGGCCACCGCCAGGCCCGCGGCCGCGAGGGCCCAGTCGAGTATCGCCTGGGTGACGTTGTCGCCGGGGAAGTCGCCGACGTGCCTGGCCACGGGCTCGCCGTCCACGAAGACTATGAAGGTGGGGGTCTCGGCAACCCCGTACCTCTGGAAGGCCGAGGCGCTCTCGGGGCTGTACGTTATGTGGTAGAACGCCACGGGGAGCTCGTCGCTCGCCTCCTCCAGCCTCGCCCAGTAGGGCATGATCCTCCTGCAGGTGGGGCACGCCTCGGACTCGAACATGACGACGACGGGCTTCTCGGACTCCCTCAGCAGCCTCTCGAGGGCGGCCAGGTTCGGTATCCTGTTGCCCACGACCTCCGTGTACGCCCTCGTCACGTCCTCGAGCACGAGCACGAGCGAGAACGCCACGGCGCTAGCGGCTGCCAGCAGGGCAAGGACGGCGACGCCCTCGACGGGGAGGCGGGCGCCCACGGCGGGACACCGCCCGCCGGAGACGGTCGCGGGCGAGCGACCTTAGGCCCGCGCGGCGTCCGCGACCCCCGCCGGCCCCTCCGGGGCTGCTGCCCCGGGCCTGGGGCCGCGGCGGCCCCGGCTGCTCAGCCTCTCCTCGAGCGCGCGGTGGAAGCCGCCGCGGCTCAGCACTATGCTAACCAGGTAGTGGGGGAGCTCGTGCCTCACGAACGCCTCTACGACCTTGGCCTCGGCTCGCCTCAGAAGCTCGGCGAGCGTGGACACCGAGAGCCCGAGCTTCTCCGCGAGCGCCTTCAGGCTGACGCTGCGGGGGAACCTGTAGTAGCCCATCAGGTAGGCGTAGATCAGCGCGAGCTCCTGCTTCTCGCTGAGCATGTAGTCGTACTCGTCTATCCCGTGGGCGAGGACCACCCTGCAGCCCATGGCCTCCAGCCTCTCCAGCCCCCTCCTCGAGGCGACTATGTACTCGTAGAGCACCCCGGACGGCGTCACCACGACCGACTTGTTCATGAGCCCGAGCGGCGCGGCCAGCAGCGGGCAGCCGGCCTCGAGCCTCCCGTCCTTAACGCACGGGCACTCCTGGAACACCATCCTGTAGACGGTGTTGAACCTGTTGGAGTACAGCCTCTGGACGCTCCCGCCCAGCCTGCGCACCTCCTCCTCAAGCCGCTCGATGAGCCTCTGGTCGCCGCTCACCCTCACCCAGAGCTCGGCGGCGGGCAGCGACGGGTCGACGTTGGCCCTCAGCACCCTCACGGCTATGGCGTCCGGCGAGCCGGCCCCCAGCGCTCTGACCGCCCTGTGCAGCGGGCAGGGCATGCTGTCGTTGACGCAGAACACCACCAGCGGCTTGTGCAGCAATCGCCGCCGCCCTCCGACCACCCTAAGCTGTTAGGGGGGCTCCAAGCCCCGCCTATCAGCAGCCGATGCGTTACTAAAGAGCTTATCGCGGAGGATACTGCTGAACCGCCCGGGCGCGCCCCGCCTTAGCCGGGGATGATGTCGGGCAGGTACAGGAGCACCACCGTGTTGACGGGCACGAGGATCGCCACGTACTTGGCCGCGAGGGGCGCGTAGCCGCGTATCACCTTCCCCACCACGATCGAGGAGAACAGCGTTATTATCAGCATCGTGTAGTAGAAGAGCGCCTGCAGCACCTCTATCGGCGGCATCGCGGCCCTCATGAAGGGCAGGGTGGCGGCTCCCAGCGCCTGCAGCAGCTTGACTATCACGGCGGCCGCGAAGCTGAACGTTATGCTGCTGAGCGCGACTATGGCCGTGTACTCGGCGAGCCTGGACTCGACCAGTATGCCGAACCTCCTGAGCTCGTTGGCGAAGCTGGCGGCCTGCGAGATCACCTCCTCCATCCTGCCGCCGCCCCTCGCCGCAAGCACGATGGTGGAGAGGAGCAGGCGGACGTCGCGCGGCGCGCCCTTAAAGGCCTCCTCGAAGGCCCTCTCGATGCTGCCGGTGAGCTTGTAGAGCCTGGCCATGTACTCGACCATGACCGAGAGGGGGCGGCCCACCATCCTGGACCCTATCATTAGCGCCTCGTAGACGGACTCGGTGCCCTCGACGAGGCCCGAGAATATGAGCAGGAAGTCGCGCGTCTGCTCCCTGAGGCTCTGCGCCCACGAGTAGGCCCTCCTGGCGTAGACGTAGACGGGCAGCGCCGCGGCAACGATGAGCGCGGCGGTGAACGCAAGCGTCTCCCTGTCGTACACCACCGGCAGACCCGCGACGGCGGTGACACGCGGCTCCACGCGGCCCAGCAGGAGCGAGTAGTAGTAGAGCAGCAACAGCACGGCCGCGGCGGCCGCCGAGGCGACCGCGTAGGGGGCCCAGTAGGGCCTCGTGTTGACCATGCTCCCACCGTCAGATGCGGAGCCTGGACATCACTGCATCGGCGGCGACTAGGACCGCGACCGACACCAGCGGTATCAGCGCGAACATCGAC
>WAQM01000166.1 GCA_015520245.1 Pyrodictiaceae archaeon | reverse complement strand
AGGCACCTACGAGCCTGGCGTGAAGCTCGGCGTTCACGGCCGGCACGTCGGCCCCCCCGACGGCCACCGAGACCCTCTCGAGCAGGGCGGTGAGCTCGCGGGCGTCGAGGGCGGCGAGCCCGCCGCAGAGGTCGCGGCCCAGCTCGAGGCTGCGGGAGACCAGGGCGCGGAACAGGGAGACGAGGGCGCCCAGGTTGCCCTGCGACGCTATGAGCAGCGGGTTGGCCAGGTTTGGGCTCTCGAGCGGTAGCTCGGGGCCGCCCGCGCTGTACCTCGCCAGGGCCTCGAGGAACCTCCTGGCCTCGCGCCTACGCAGCGGCGGCACCCTGATCACCCTCACCCTCCTCTTGAGCCTGGCGGCGACGGTGGCGAAGTCCCTCAGCGACACGAGCTTCGCGTAGGCGGGGGGCGTCAGCGAGACCACCACGTGGAGGAGGCCGGGCCAGCAGCCGCGCCGCCGGCAGCGCGACGAGACCTCCTCCACGTCGCCGTTCACGAGGCCTACCAGCCCGGCCGCCACGTCGGCCACGACCTCGTCGGGCGCGGCCACCGCGTCCTCGAACTCGTCGACGAATAGCACGACGCGGCGCCACCTGGAGGCGAGGCCCGAGAGGACCCTCACCGCGTAGTCGCGCGGCCTCTCGCCCCTCCCCGGCGCCCCGTAGGGCGCGCCGCGCTCGGCGGCCGCGGCTAGCATCGCCGCCAGCAGCCTGCTGGACGGGTCCACGCCGCCCTCGCCCCGCATGATCTCCATGTACCCGAGGACCGCCGAGGCGCGGGCCTCGAGGACCAGCCAGCCCCTCGCCCTCGCCTCCGGGGCCATGAAGGCGTTGAAGACGCTCGTCTTGCCCTCGCCCCACTCCCCCACGATCATGACGACGACGGGGTCGAGGCTCACCTCCATCTCGGCGACGACGTCCCTCACGGCCTCGTAGACGCGCCTCCTGCTCCCGAGCCCCAGCACGAGCTCGGCCAGCTCGGCGGCGTCGGCGCCCGCCACCGAGGGCAGCCTGACGCCGCCGGCCTTGAGGGGCAGGCAGCTCCGCAACACCGCTCCCGGCCGCGACGGCGCCGTATCACCTAGCTAGGCGTAGCCCGAGCGACCGCGGCGGGGCGCCGGGCGCGCGGTCATACGCATTCTAGCGCAGGCAAACCCTAAACGCCCCCACGCCCTGCGGCAGAGCCGGGGCCGTAGTCTAGCCTGGGAGGACGCGGGGCTTGGGCCCCCGTGGTCCGGGGTTCAAATCCCCGCGGCCCCACCATCACGCTTAACGCGTAGTCCGAGGTGAGCCGTAGGGATGGGGGCAAAGGTGCCACTGCTAGCTGGCGTTAAGGTCCCAACGACGATAACGCTGGTAACCTCTAAGGCAACGTCAAGAAAGAGCTATCGGTACCCCTACGTTAGGATACCAGCGTCGATCAAGGCGCTTGTTGAGGGAAGACTGTTCGAGGCCAAGGTTATCGACGATAAAACGGTATACTACGTCGTCACCAATAAACCATCACCAACGGCTTATAAGCCTATGAGAATGGGTGGATCTATCTACTTGAGGCTTCCCATCGATGATGTTAGGGGGAGGCGTAGCGCAGTTATCGAACTTCGTGAGGACGGCCTTATAGTCCATGTGATCTAGCACATGTGTTCGTAGAATGTCGTGCTCTCCTCATGTTGCAAAACTAGGGTGAGCCGTAGGGATGGGGGCGAAGGTGCCGCCGCTCGTCGGGCTAAGGGTGCCGACAACAATTAGGATGCTGACCTCCAAGAATAAAGGTTACAAGTATCCTTATGTCAGGATACCGGCATCGATCAGGGCATTGGTTGAAGGTAGGTTCTTCGAGGCCAAGGTTATTGATGATAGGACGGTGTATTACGTGGTCATCGATAAGCCGAGCCCAACATCTTACAAACCGGTGAATAGAAGCGGCTCGCTATATCTGCGGCTCCCAATAGACGTTGGAGGGAGGCGCAGCGCGATAATAGAGACCCGCGAGGACGGCCTCCTGGTCCGCGTGGTCTAGCCCCGCAGGAGCTCGCGCGGCGCGACGTTCTCCTCGAGCCACCTCGCGTACCTCCAGTACTCGTTCCTCACGAGGTCCTCTATGCTGGCGTACCTCTCGACGGTGACCTCGGTCCGCGCGGCCTTCGGGATCACGGTCAGCTCCGCGCCCTCCTCGTGGCCGGCCATGT
>WAQM01000165.1 GCA_015520245.1 Pyrodictiaceae archaeon | reverse complement strand
GTGGAGGAGGGCGAGAAAAAGGAGCGCGAGGCCGGGCGCCGGGGCCACGGGCTAGCCCTGCCTCCTCAGCACGAAGAGCAGCACGATGCCCACGACGGCCGCGGCCAGCGCGATGCCGGCGACCACGTAGGCGGCGGCGAGGGCGCCCTCGAGCCTCTTACCGAGCTCCTCTAGCCTGCCGCTGACCTCCTCGATGCCCGCGAACGCCTCCCTGGCCAGGCTGGAGGCCTCCTCGGCCTTCTCGCCGACCCTCCTGCTCATCTCCTCGAGCCTGGCCACCAGCTGCTCTATCTCGGCTATCCTCTGCTGGAACTCGGCGGCGACCTCGGGCTTGATCCTCTCGAGGGCGGCGCTAAGCTCCTTGAGCTGCTGCACGAGCTGCGACACGTCGCCCCTCACGGCCTCGACCTCGCCGCTGAGGACCTCGTAGCCGGCCTCGAGGCTCTCCAGGGCGCTCCTCAGCGCCGGCACCTGGGCCTCGAGCGCCCTGAGCTTCTCCTCGAGGGCCCTCAGCTGCTCCTGCAGCTGCTGGATCATCGCGTACAGCTCGGGCGCGTAGGGCACGCCCTTAACGGCCTGCTTCAGCGCCTCTAGCTCGGCCCTCACAGCCTTGATCTTGAGCGCCGTCTCGAGGTAGCTTATCATCCTGCCGAGCTTGTCCATCACGGTGTCGACGATACCGTACCAGTAGGCGTAGTCGGGCCCCATCATGTAGACGCCGTTCCTCCACCTCCTGCCGTCGTGGTGCCAGATGTAGTACCACATCAGCTCCATGTACTCGTCGAGCGGGTTGGTCGGGTCGTGTATGCCCTCCCTGTACGCCAGCTGGAGCAGGCTGAAGGCGAACCTGGCCACGATGTCGTAGTCTATCATGTTCTGGTCGGCGGTCCTGAAGTAGTTGTCGGTCCACTGGCTGCTGTGGCAGAGGTTGCACACCGCCTTCATCTCCTCCCTGTGCTGCTTGAGCTCGCCCGTGTACTCGATCGCCAGCAGCCTCGGGAAGCCGGGCTCGCCGGGCTCGGGGCCCTCGACGACCCTCAGGCCCGTGAACACCGGGTACCTGTACTCCTCGGGGGCCCTCGGGTTGACCTTCTGCTCGATCTCCTCGAACTTACCCTTGAGCTGGCTCCATCCGTAATACAGCGCCAGCTGGACCTTGTCGGGGATCCTCGGCTTGGGTATGGCGAACATGTGCATCTGGTCCCACACTAGCCTCCTCGTGAGGTCGTGGGTGCCCTGCACCAGTATCCTGCCCTGAGCGTCGGCAAGCGTGCTCATGTGGCACGTGGCGCAGGTGGGAGCGTTGAAGTCGACGCCGACCCTCCACGGTATTGCGGTCCAGTTCCATTCATGGCCGTAGGCGTCCCAGATGTTGCCGTGCTTGCTCTCCTCGTAGATCTCTATGTGCGGGTGATCGTAGCCTAGGTGGCACTGGCCGCAGGTCCACGGCTCGCGCGCCTGCTTGACGCTGAACTGGTGCCTGGGGTGGCAGGCGGTGCAGGCGCCCATGCTGCCGTCGGGGTCCATCCTGGCGGCGCCGTTGTTCGGCCAGCCCCACAGCGCCACCCGGGTCACGGTGAGGCCGCGCACCTGGACGGTCTCCTCCCTGTAGGGGATCACGATGCTACCGTGGCACTGGAAGCACGCGTGGTAGATGTGGCCGTTCCTGAACCACGGGTGCTCCATTATGTTGCTGACCGTGGCGGTCTCCTGGCCGAGCGCGCTGACCGTGACCCTTATGCCGAGCCTGGCGAGCACGGTGGTGTTGAGCACGCCGCTGACGGGCCACAGCGGCGCGATGAACGTCTTCCAGTCGTAGTCGTAGGGGGTCAGCAGCTCGTAGCCGAGCGCCTCCTTGGTCGCCTGCTTGATGATCCTGACTATCTCGTTCTCGCGGCCGGTCTCGAAGTACTCGCGGAGTGCCTTAGCGATCTCCTTGTAGAAGTCCCAGTAGATGTCGTCGACGCCGCGCTGCCTGGTCAGGTAGGGCGGGAAGTACCTCTCGTACAGCTCCCTGGCCCTCTCGTCCCCGAACGGGTCGGCGCCCTGCTTCTTGGCCCAGCTGAGGATCGCCCTGTACCACGGCACGAACGGCGACATGATGCTGCCCATGGCGTGCCAGGTCCAGCTGAGCTCGGCGCTCTCCTTGGGGTGGCACTGGCTGCAGTCCTTCCTCGTCACTATGGTGACTATCCTGAAGCCGAAGTGGTTGAAGGCGTCGGGCCTGTCGGCCTCCTTGAACATCCCGTGGCACTCGTAGCAGCCGACGGTGTAGCCGTAGCCGCGGAACTTGGGGTCGAGCCTCTCGCCCCACTCGGGGGCGCCGAGCCTCTCGTAGAGCCTGGCCGCGGCGTCGGGGGTGGCCCACGCGTGCTTGCTCCTCAGCCAGTCGTAGACTATGCCGGGCGTGTACTGCAGGTGGCACGCGATGCACTGCCTGGTCTCCGGGCTCGCCCTCTGGAGCGCCTCCTGCAGCTTCTCGGCCGCCTCGTCGCCGAAGCCGACCTTAGCGGCGAGCGCGGCCGGGGCGGCGCCCGCGAGCGTGGAGAGCACCACCAGCGCGAGCACGAGGAGGCGCAGAGCGCCGCCCATACCTATCATGCCCGCCTCCGGGCCGCCTATCGGATCCCCGCGTGATAATTATGCGTTGGACCGGAACCTTTCGGGGCGGCCTCCCCGCATGGTGGCGGCCCTCCGGGTATATACGCGGCAGGGCGGCGGCTCACACCTCGGCGAGCGGCCTCGAGAGGGCGGTGGCGACGGCGGTGAAGGCCGCCGAGGCCCCCGCGAGGCGGAGCAGGGAGGCGTGGTCGGCGGCGCCGGCCGCGGCGTAGCCGAGGGGGTGGAGGCTGTGCTGGAGGAAGGGCGCCAGGAGAGCACCCAGCACGACCACGGCGAGCAGGCTCCTCGACTCGCTGTACACTATCATGAAGGCGGTCAGCGCCGAGGCCGAGGAGATGTAGAGGGACGCGGCGGCAGCCAGCGCCAGGTAGTCGGGCGTTAGCAGGCTCCAGCCGGAGAGGAAGGAGGCCAGGCCCGCGTAGGCGAGGGAGGTGGCCAGCACGAGCCCGAGGATGTAGAGGGTCTTGGCGAGGAACACCTCCTCCGGCGCCGCCGGCGACGACCTTAGGCCGTCTAGCGTGCCCCTCTCGGCCTCCCTGACCACGGCGAGGAAGCCGGCGGCGACCGCGACCAGGTACATGGTGAGCACGTGGCCCAGGGCCAGCACCACCGCCGCGTCCTCGTACTCGGCCAGCGGGGCCGCGGGCCCGGAGACCATGTACGACGCGGCGACGGCGGCCACCGCCGCGACGACCAGCAGCGCGAGCGCGTCCTGGGGCCTCCTGGCGGTGGCCAGCAGGTCCTTGGCTAGGAGGGCGGCGAGCGCCCTCAAGGGGCCGCCCCTAGCCGTAGACCGCGGGCTGGCCGTAGCCGCTGTGGCAGCCCTGCAGTATCTCGGTCACCCTCAGCGTGCGCGTCGACGGATCGTAGATGCCCTGGAGCACGACCCGCTCGGGGTCCCAGCGCAGGTACTGCACCGGCCCGTACTTCCTCTCGATGTAGTCGGCGTCGACGACCGCCACGACCCTGCTGCCATCCCTCCCCTCGAGCACCAGGTAGAGCTTGCGCTCGGCGGGGCTGTAGCTGAGGTCCACGAGCCTCCCCTTGACCGTCACGCGCGCCTCGCGCTCGAGCTTGACCAGGTCCGAGACGTCCATGTAGCTGCTGCTCATCACCGCCGCGAGGCCGAGCGCGAGGAACGCGGCGAAGAGCACGGCCGCGAGCGCGACCGCTTTGAGGCCGGCGCGCACCCCGCCTCCCCTCCTAGGCCGCGCGGCGGGCCACGATAAGGGTTAGCCCGAAAACCGCCGCCCCGTACAGCAGCGTGTTCGCTATGACCACGGGCGGCCTAAGCACGCGGAGCTCGGTGGCAACGCCGTCCTCTAGCCTCAGGCTCACCACGTGGCCGGCCAGCGCGGGCGTGCCGTTGACCAGGAACGCCTCGTAGGGGCCGGCGTAGGTCACGTTCATCGGGGCGCCCCCGAGGCCGACGGTCAGCACGAGGCCGCGCCCCGGCTCCACGTGGGCCGCGTAGACGCGCGCGACCGTGCCCTCGGCGTAGCCGGCCGCCATGGACGCCGCCGAGGCCGCCAGGATGGCAGCAGCGGCGGCGCCGGCGGCCATGAGGGCCTTAGCTGCGCGGGGCCCCAGCCGCGCCCCGGCTAGGAGCCTGGCCGCCAGGGCGCCCGCCGCCATGACTAGCGCCAGGCGGGTCGCGAACAGCGCCATCACCACGGGCTCGCGGGCGAACCCCCTCAGCTCCTGGCCGCGGCCGGGCCCGGGCATCACGACGCCGGTGGGGTGCAGCGACTCGACGATCACGGCGGCCAGGTAGCTGACCGGGACCATGGCGTATGCGGCGACGGCGTACACGGCGGAGACCACCGGCGCCCGGTCCGGGTCGGCGATGCTGGCGCGGAGCGCGAAGTAGACGAGGTACGCTATGAACAGCAGGAGGACGCCGGTCTGGCGGGGGTCCCAGTTCCAGGGCGCCCCCCAGGACTCGGAGGCCCATATGCTGCCCGAGGCCAGCGTGTACGCCGCGTACACCGTGCCCACGACGACGAAGCCCCTCACGAGCCCGTCGTAGAGGGGCTTCCTCCTGAGGAGGTAGAGCACCGCGGAGGCCAGGGCGCCGGTGTACATCGCGTACGACGCTATCGCCACCGGGACGTGCAGGTAGTAGTTAGCGTAGGCGGCCGGGCTCCCCAGGGGCACGAAGGCCGGGTACGGCCCCCGGGCCGCGGCGACCGCGGCCACCAGGGAGTCGGCGACCAGCAGCGCCGCGAGCGCGAGCGCCAGCCGCACGGGCTCCACCGGGCCCCTGAGGGTTAGCGCCCGGCTTGTAAAGCTCGCCTCGGAGCGGTGCGGGGCCGGCGCGCTACCCCCTCTCCACCAGCCTCCCGCCCGCCAGCTCGTAGACCCGGGTCGCTAGCGACGCGAGGGCCCCCTCGGCGCGGGGCGCGGTCATGAGGACGGCCGCGCCGCGCTCCCTCATGAGCTCGATGACGTCGGCGAGGGCCCTCACGGCCTCCTCGTCCAGGCCCGTGAACGGCTCGTCTATGAGGATCACGCGGGGCCTGTGAACGAGCGCGCGGGCTATGTCGGCGCGCCTCCGCCAGCCGAAGCTCAGCCAGCCGGCGGGCACGCCCAGCTTGTCGAGCAGCCCCAGCCTCGCGACGACATCGTCGCGGCGCGGGTCGTAGCCCCTCAACCCCGCCAGGGCAGCGTAGAGCCTGAGGTTCTCCTCGACGGTGAGCTCGTCGTAGAGCACGGCGTGGTGGAGCACGACGCCGCGGCACGCCTTGGCCGCCCGGCTCCACGGCTCGGCGCCGCACACCCTGACCACGCCGCGGCTCGGCCTCAGCAGGCCCGCCAGGATCCTCAGCAGGGTGGTCTTCCCGCTGCCGTTGGGCCCCACGACCGCGACAACCTGGCCCGGCTCGACAGTGAGGTCGAGGCCGCGCAGGACCCAGCGGCCGGGCCCGAAGGCCTTCCAGAGCCCCCGCGCCTCGACGAGGGGGGCCAGCCCCCTCAGCCCCTACCACCCCTCGCCGTGAGCGCGGCCAGCAGCAGGGACGAGGCCGCCATCAGCAGGGGACCGGCCCAGACGAGCCTCACGCCCGGTATCAGCTTCACCTTGACCTGCAGCCCCTTGGTGGCGAGCGTCGAGTTCGACGGGTCGAACTTGGACGCCAGCAGGTAGAGGTCCAGCACCGCGTTCTCCAGGTAGGCCATCGCGCGCTCGGGGCTCAGCTGCCTCACGAACTCGCTCTGGTAGCCGCCGGCCATGACCGCGGCAAGCGCCAGCCTCTCCGGCACCGTCAGGTTCTTAAAGACCTCGTGCAGGTAGTAGATGAGCAGCTCGTGGTAGGCCACGCCCTCGCCGTAAATCGGGCTCTCGATGAGCGGCGGGTTTATCACCATGTAGACCTCGTCGAGCCCCACGCCGACCGCGTAGACGCGGGGCACGAGGCCGTGGATGCCCTGCACCTCGCCGTACGCCTCGAACCTTATCCTCAGCGTCACGGGGTAGGAGCCGAGCGGCGTCTCCACCCTCAGCCTGATGTCCAGCCACGCGGTCTCCGGCACGAGCCTCGGCGCCGCCACGTATGCGCGGCAGCCGACGTCGAGGAGGTTCTCGGCCGTGCAGCCCTCCCGCAGCGCGAGCCTCAGCACGTTCTCGGGGTTGCGGAGGAAGTCATAGAGCCCGACCTCCTTCAGGTCCTCGATGAGCCTCCTGTAGGCCTCAACGTTGGAGACGACGTAGTAGACGAGG
>WAQM01000164.1 GCA_015520245.1 Pyrodictiaceae archaeon | reverse complement strand
GTCGAGGGCGTAGACGACCTGGTCGGCAAGGTGCTGGAGGGGCTCGAGGGCTGGAGGGACGGCTGCTTCCTGGTCGACGCGTCGAGCGGGGCCGTGACCGTCTACATGAAGTTCTGCCGGGGCACGCTCGTCGCATCCGCGACGAGGACGTCGGTGGTCGCCCCCGAGGAGCTGGACGACAAGGTCCGGGGCACGCTGCGGGTCACGGTCTACGGGCCTTTGAGCGAGTGAGGGGCAGCTAGACTGCTCTGAACTTTTCGAACCACCTCCTGTAGGCCTCGACCATCTCCGGCGTGATGCTGGGCTTCCTCGACTTTATCGCCTCGATGAAGTCCTCCATCGTTATCGGCCTCGGCTCGCCGACCCCGCCGTTCTTCTCGAAGAGCTCCCTCACGGTCCTCAGGTGGGCCTCCATGACTATGTCCTTTATGTCGCTCGCGCTGTAGCCCTCGGTTATCCTGGCCAGCTCCTCAAGGTCGACGTCGGGCGCCAGCTTGAGCTTCCTCGTGTACATCTTGAATATCTCCAGCCTGGCCCTGAAGTCGGGGGGCGGTATGTATATCCTCTTCTGGAACCTGCGTATGAAAGGCTCGTCGAGCCTCCACGGCTTGTTGGTCGCGCCTATCACGTAGACGTGCAGGGTGTTCGACTTGTCCTGCAGCCCGTCCATCTCCTTGAGGAACTGGTTCCGGACCCTCGCCTCACCCCCAACCTCCGCGTCGTACACCCCCAGCAGCGCGTCTATCTCGTCGATGAATATGATGGCCGGCTTGCCGCTCCTCGCGACCTCCCTGGCCTTCCGGAAGAGCAGCTTGACCTTCTTCTCGGCCTCGCCAAGCCACTTGGACATTATCGTGGCGGCGTCGACCAGGAAGCAGCCGTCCCTCCAGCCCTCGAGCCCCTCCAGCACCTTGCCGACCAGGTCGTCTACGCCCTCGACCGTCACGACGCGCCTCAGCGCTATGGGCGCCCGGAGTATCACCGGGGCGACGTAGGTCGGGTCGAGCAGCTTCTCGGACTCCTCCAAGCTCCACGAGGGTCGCTCCTCCGCCGCCCTCTCCTCCTCGGCCGCGGGGGCCGGCGCCTGCACGGCCGCCTCCTCCGGTGCCCCCACCGTCCTTACCTCCACGGCCACCGGCGCGGGCGAGGGCTGCTCAGCCGCCGGCCTCGCCGCGGCCTCCGCCTCGGCCGCGGGCGCCTCCGCGGCCGCCTGCGGCCGGGCGGCCGCCTCCTCCCTGGCCCTCCGCTCGGCCTCGGCGTAGAACCTGCACCTGACGTACCTCGCGCTAAGGCACGGCATGACGAAGGGGTTCACGGTCCTGGCTGCCACGGCGCAGTAGACCACGGGGCCCCGTCTCTCAGCGTGCGGGCACGCCATGCCGCCCCATTCCCCGTACCCGGCCGGCCCAGCACCTCGGGGCTCCACGGGTGTGTCGCGGTTCCCACCTTAATACGCCGCGAGTCGTGCCGCTCACGCCTGCTCCCTCAGCATCAGCCTGAAGCCCCACAGCGCTAGGAAGGAGGGCACGACCCCTCCGAGGCCGTACCAGAGCCCCAGTGCCGCCGGCCCGGCAGCCTTGGCGAACGGGTACGCCGGCAGCGTCAGCGCGTGCACGATGAACGCGATCCCCACGAACGCCGCCCCCCGGCTGCCCGTGGGCCTCGCGACGGCGGCCAGCATGTAGATGCCCAGCAGGAGCGCGACCGGTATCAGCAGGCCCATCACCCTGCCTATGCTGCTGATCTTTATCCTGTGGTCGGGCTCCGGTATGCCGCTGAGCATGTTGATCGTGAACGTGTAGACGACGCCCGCCACCAGTATGACGAGCGGCAGGCCGAGGTAGACCCACCTGTCCTGGACGCCGGCCATCGACAGCATCATGCCGGACTGGGCCATGGCCCACAGCACTATGAACGTGCCGCGCACGGCGTCGAGGAAGTAGTAGTACGTGGTTCCCTTGATGGCGGGGCTGCTCGCGACCAGGTAGGCCAGGTAGCCGTCCATGAAGACCTGGAGCGCGACGAACAGCAGGCCGAGGCCGAGCCAGAGGACCGCCGCGTTGCCGCTAACCTGGTAGAGCTTTAGGGCGTACGCGCTCGCGAGCACCAGTATGACCCCGGTGGCGACCGGGTACACCACCTCGACGTGCATGGCGGATCCTCCCGCTGCCGGCTACGGCCCCCGCCGGGCCCAGCTGATTAAAACCTTGCCCGATGACCGTAGCCGCTACAGCCTCGGGTTTGGCTCCTCCGTGTAGAAGTCCTCCCCGCCCGCCAGCACCTGCTGGACGACCGCGTAGAGGTCGTCGAGGCCGAAGCCGGAGACCGCCGAGACGAAGCGGGTTACGACGGTCGCGCTCGAGGAGTCCGAGGGCAGGAGGGCCTCGACGGCCTTGGCGACCGCCTCGGCGAACATGGGGTCGAGACCCGCGTCCACGAGCCTCCCGTAGAACATGCTGGGGTCCCTCATCATCTCGTCTATCTCGTTCATTGTGCTCTCGTCCAGCAGGTCGGCCTTGGAGACCACCACCACCTGGGGGAGGCCGAGGCGGAGCCTTGTCGAGAAGGCGAGGAAGAGGCTGGACGCCAGGCTCGCGGGCCTCGAGGCGAAGACGGCGTCGATGAGGAACACCGCGACGGCCCTGGAGTCGCCTATGATCATCCTCAGCACCTCCGGCCCGCTCTCACGGAACGCGAAGAGCTCCATCTGGCCCGGCGTGTCCACTAGGACGTAGTTCGGCCTGAAGCTCTCGATGTCCTCGCGGATCTTGTCGGCGTAGTCTGCTATCATGTCGACGGAGGCGACGAGGGCGCCGTTGGGCCCCAGCTTGTACTTCTCCATGACGTCCCGCGCGTTCACGTAGTCGCGGACGTCGACGTCGGGCTGGTAGGGGAGCCAGTCGGCGGCTGGGTCGAGGTTGACGCGGATCGCGGTCAGCTCGTTGAACTCGAGCCAGTCGCCGAAGGCGTCCACCAGGTGGCTCTTGCCGCTGCCGGCGGGCCCCACAAAAACGACGAAGTACATGCCTTGCGGCACCCTACTCCGCCACGGGGCCTATAGCCTGCTCGCCCACCCACCTGTTTATCTCCTCGACGTACTGGTCCACCATCTTCTGTATCCTCTCGATCTCCTCGTCCGTGAGGTGGCGGAACCTGCCCTGGAGCCTTAGGTAGTGGCGGACGTGCTTCCTCCTCGGCACCTTGACCGTCACCCGGGGCCTCCCGTTGACCACCTCCAGCAGGACCCAGACGCCGGTCTGCACCGCCAGCCTCGCGACCTCTATGGTCTTCTCCGTGGGTATCCTCCACCCCGGCGTGCAGGGCGATAGCACGTGGACGAGGCTGGGCCCCTCGATCTCGAAGGCCCTGCGGAACTTCTCGACCATGTCGGTCGGGTAGGCGGGGTTCGCCGTCGCCACGTAGGGGATGCGGTGGGCCAGCGCTATGCCTATTATGTCCTTCTTGGGCCTCCACTCGCCCCTCCACCTCTTCCCGACCGGCGTCGTAGTGGTCCATGCGCCGTACGGCGTCGCGCTGCTCCTCTGGATGCCGGTGTTCATGTAGGCCTCGTTGTCGTAGACCACGAACATCACGTCGTGGCCGCGCTCCAGCATGCCGCTGAGGCTCTGGAGGCCTATGTCGAAGCTGCCGCCGTCCCCCGCTATGGCGACGACCTTCACCCTCCTGCTGCCGTCGATGACCCCCTTCCTCCTCAGCACCTTAAGCGCGGCCTCGACGCCGCTGGCGGCCGCGCCCGCGTTCTCGAAGGCTAGGTGTAGCCACGGGTTAAGCCACGACGTGCGCGGGAACAGCGTCGTCGTGACCTCGACGCAGCCCGTAGCCATGACGATTATCGCGTCCTTGCCCACGACCTTCATGAGGTGCCTCATTATTATGGCCGCGCCGCAGCCCTGGCACATGGCATGGCCCGGCGCGAACCTCTCCTCGCGCGGTATGTCCCACACGGTCCTCACGGGCCTGGTAAGCGCCACGGCCGCCCCACCCCCGCTACTCGCGCACGCCGAAGAATATCGTTGTGGTCGCGCTCCTGCCCTTGCGCGCGTAGTCGGCCAGTATCCTGAACATCTCGACGACGTCCCTCACGAATATGTCGCGGCCCCCGAGGCCGTGGACGAAGCTGACCATGGGCACGTGCACCCCCCTCGTGGCCAGCGATACCGCTACGTCGGCGAAGAGCGGGCCCTCGGTGGGCCCCCCGAACGCTATCGCTCTGTCGAGCACGCCAACCGCCTTCGCGTGCTGGAGCATCTCCGCCAGCTCGTCGGCCGGGAACGGCCTGTACACCCTGACCTTGACCGCCCCCACCTTGACGCCCTCCCTCCTCAGCCTCTTGACAGCCGCCTTGACGAGGCTCGCCGTGGCCCCCATGCTCACCATCACGTACTCGGCGTCGTCTAACATGAACGGCTCGAGCAGGTCGTAGTACCTGCCGAACCGCTTGCCGAACTCCCTGCCGGCCTCGCGCACGACCTTCTTGGACTCCCTTAGCGCCTCGGCCTGCTGCCTCTTGATCTCGTAGTACCAGTTGGGGGCGGCCAGCACGCCCATCGTCACCGGCCTGTCGGGGTCCAGCACCGGCCTGTAGCCGCGGGGCCTCTTGGGCGCGTAGCTCAGCACCTCGTCCTGCGGTATGCGGTACATTGGCTCGACCGTGTGGCTTAGTATGTAGCCGTCGAGCGCGACCATCACGGGCAGCAGCACGTCCGGGTGCTCCGCTATCCGGAACGCCTGGACGACGTTGTCGTATACCTCCTGCACGTTCTCACTGAAGATTATGATCCAGCCGGTGTCGCGGGCGCTCATGACGTCGGTGTAGTCGTTCCAGATGTTTATGGGGGCGCTGAGAGCCCTCGTCGCGACGGCCATGACCACCGGCTGGCGCAGGCCGGCCGCTATCCACAGCATCTCGTGCATGAGCTCGAGCCCCTGCGAGGAGGTGGCGGTGAACGCGCGCGCCCCTGTCGCCGCGGCCGCTATCACCGCGCTCATCGCCGAGTGCTCGCTCTCGACGTGTATCATCTCGGCGTCGAGCTCCCCGTTGGCTATCATCTCCGCGAGCTTCTCGGCTATCTGCACCTGCGGGGTTATGGGGTAGACCGCGACGACATCCACGTCGGCGTCGCGGGCCGCGTAGGCTGCCGCGTAGTTACCGGTGGCCGACACCCTCTCCTGGCCCCGGGGGGGCCGCTCCCTCACGACCTCCGCCCTGGCCGCCACGCTACCTCACCTCGGGGACCATCCTTATCGCCTTGACCGGGCACTCGTTGGCGCATATGCCGCAGCCCTTGCAGTAGTCGTAGTTGACCTCGTACGTAACCTTGTACGTCCTGCCGCTCCTCGTCGTGTAGGGCTTGTCGAGCTCGACTATCGCCCCGTCGGGGCAGTAGACCCAGCACAGCCGGCACCTAACGCACTTCTCGGGGTCTATCACCGGGCGGAACGTCCTCCACGCGTGCATCCGGTTCTCGGCCGTGCTACCGGGCCACGGCACTATGCCGGCGATGGGGACGTCGCGCCACCCCCGGAGCTCCGGCACCCTCGAGTACCTCAGCTGCTCCACGGCGCCTCACCCCACCACGGTGGCCTCGTAGGCCTCACGCACGGCCTTAACGTTCGCCTCGGCCAGGCTGCGCGACCTCTCCGCGAACCTCGCGTGGACCACCCTAACAAGCGTCTCCAGGGACACCACCCCGACCGCCCTCACCAGGGCCCCGAGCATGGCCGTGTTGACTATAGGGGCGCCGAGGGCCTTCAGGGCTATGTCGGTCGCGTCCACCACCGCGAGCCTGCGCGGGGGGCTGAAGCCCGCCTCCGCTATAGCCCTGCGCAGCTCGTCCACCCCCCTCTTCGTGTTCACTACGAGCGCGCCGTCCGGCCTCAGCCCCCTCATGTATATGTCCGGGGTCAGCGAGGGGTCGAGGACTACGACGACGTTCGGCTCCAGTATCGGCTCCCTCTCGAGGATGGGCTCGTCGTCTATCCTCGTGAAGGCCAGCACCGGAGCTCCCCGCCGCTCGGCGCCGTACTCCGGGAACGCCAGCGCGTACTTCCCCTCCTCGATCGCCGCCTCGGCCAGCAGCTCGGCCGCCGTGACGGCCCCCTGGCCTCCGCGCCCGTGGAACCTCACCTCGTAGCGGGCCACGCGGGCGCCGCCTCCGTCCTTGCCCGCTACCCGCGTGATCGTTCTGGGCTAAATCAGTGCCCCACCCGTAAGGTGGTGCATGTTTTATACACTCCGCGGGGGCGCGGCGCTGCGCGGGGACGCTGCCGCCGTGAGGGAGAACAAGCTCGTACCGGTGAGGGTGACCAGCATCAACGACCTCGCCAGGATCGCCGCGAGCATCGTCTCCCTGGGCCAGGTCGCCTACATAGTCCGCTTCCGCGACGGTGGCCGCGTGGTCTACGGTCTTATAGCCGTGCTACGCGACTACTACAACCTCTACGGGCTGCCGATGCTCTACTACTACGTCGACGAAGGCGGCAGGCTGGGGGACGGCAACTACATACTGGTCAAGGTTGACGACCAGGGCGAGCACGTCGAGCTGGCGAAGTCCACGAGGCCCGGCTGGGTCCCGATACCGATCATAGACCTCGCCGAGAAGCCCGACTTCTTCCCCGAGAGCGTCTAGCGCAGCGGCCGTAACATACCCTCGCCCCCCTTATAAGCCTTTCTAAGCCCAACCTGGACCTCGGTGGCCCGCTATGAGGATAGTGACCGTCAAGATGCCCGAGACGTACCTCGAGGGCCTCGACGAGCTGGTGAGGATGGGTAGGTACAGCAGCAGGAGCGAGGCGATAAGGGTGGCGGTGAGGGAGCTGCTCAAGCGCGAGCTGTGGGGCGTGACCGAGTACCACCCCTCCCTCGAGGCCCCGAGGGCCGGCCGCGCCGAGGCCAGGAGGGTCGCCCTCGCCTAGCCCTCGGGGCCTCACCGCCTGCGCCCCACGGCCGCGTTTTTGGCCGGGGCGGCTAAGGCTTGATAGCCCGTCCCCCGGCACCCCGCACCGTGGTGGACACCCCGGTTGCCGGTAAGGAGGCTCGACGAGTACCTACGGAGGTTCTCGGACAGGGTCGCCCGGGCCGACGTCGAGCTGGAGGCGGCCATCCGGAGGCTCGCCGAGGCGCTCGCGGACGAGATCGCGGCCAGGCTGGGCCGCGGCTGCGAGGCCGGGGGCGAGGAGGTGGCGAGGGCCGTCGAGAGGGCGCTCGAGCCGCTCCGCCGCGAGGTGGCCGAGCTCCGTAGGAGCATCGAGGAGCTTGCCGAGTCCATCAAGGCGCTGCAGCGCGCGCCCACGGCCTCCCGCGCCCGGCAGCAGGACCGCAGGCTGCCCAGGTGGCTCTCAGCCCTGCTGAAGGAGCTCGAGGAGGACGGGTTCAGGCTCGCTAGCCAGCTGCCCAGGGAGATAGTCGATAGCTACGACAGCAGGCTGGCCGAGGCCCACGGCGTCTACTCGCTGGGGCTCGAGGGCGACGTGGTCTTCGTGAAGAGGGACGCCCTTGAGGCGCTCGTCGAGGCGCTCTCCGCAATCAAGGTCGGTGACGAGGCCGAGGTCGCCGCCAAGCTGGACGGGAGGCTGCGGAGGCTCTTTGAGGTGCTTAGGAGGAACGGCTATCTCGTGTTCTCGTCCCAGGGCTGGACGCCCGTCGGAGAGCTCAAGAGGATCGTCAAAGGGGGCTAGTCGGGGTAGCCACGCGGCTTGTAGCCCAGCTCCTCAAGGTACCTGCGGAGCGCCTCGACGTTCCAGGGCCACTTGCTCCTCCTCCTCGTGTCGACGTAGAGGCCGAGCAGCCTCGCCTCGCGCACCCCCAGCCCCACCTCGCGTAGCTCCGGTATGCTGAAGCCGCGCCCCTCGCGGAGCCCGGGGTCGACACCTCCGTACCTGCGGAGCCTGGGCTTCTTCACTATGGCGCGCGGGGGTTCGACCTTCTCCTCGCCGGCCACGGCGCGCCCCGCGCCGCCCCCGAGGGCCTTGCCCTTATAAAGGCTCGGCCAGGAGGGGGGCGTTGGGGTCCTCCTTGACGACCCTGAGCACGATGCTGGTGACCGTCCTCCTGACGTAGGGGAGCTTGTTCACGGCCTTCAGGAAGGCGTCGAGCTGCCTCATGCTCTTAAACCTGGCTATGACCGCCACGTCGAACTCCCCCGTGATGTCGTAGACTGCTACGATGTTCGGGTGCGTCGACAGTTCCCTCTCCAGCTCCTCTATGTGGCTCCCCTCGGCCTGTATCAGCGTGAGCGCTGTGACCTCGTAGCCCAGCGCCTCGTGGTCCACCAGGACCGTGAACCTCCTGATGACCCCGAGCTCGAGCAGCCTCCTCAGCCTCGAGCCGACCGTGGAGTGGGCGAGGCCGAGCCTGGAGGCTAGGGCCCTCGTGCTGAGCCTGGAGTCCTCGGCCAGCAGCCGGACCAGCTTAACGTCCACCGCGTCCAGGTCGGGAGGGGGCCTCCGGCGCTGGGAGCGCTCCCCGGTCGGGGATGAGAACATATACCTGCCACCCCTCGTAACACCGAACCCTTACACACGGCGGAGGGAGCGAAAAGGGCCTTGGGCTTAAGGAGGCTCGTCCTCGACGTGCTCAAGCCCCTCAAGGACCCCTCGATAGTCGACGTGGCCCTCCAGCTCAGCAAGGTCAGAGGCGTCGAGGCAGTTAACATAACCGTGAACGAGGTGGACGTGGAGACGCTGAGCCTAACCATAGTCATCGAGGGCAAGGACATAGACTTCGAGCAGGTCAAGAGCGTGCTCGAGGAGGTCGGGGCGGCGATACACAGCATAGACCAGGTCGTGGCCGGGGAGAGGCTCGTCGAGGTGCCCAAGAGGTAAGCGGCGGTTGACCCTGCCGCCCTGCAGCCTCTGCGGGGGCGGGAGGGCTGAGATCAAGCAGCCGCACACGGGGCTAAGGCTGTGCTGGAGGTGCTTCCGCAGGCAGGTCGTCGAGAGGGTGAGGAACGAGGTCAAACGCTGGGGGCTCTTCGAGCCAGGCCACCGCCTGCTGCTGGCCGTGAGCGGGGGCAAGGACAGCTTCACGCTCCTGGACGTGCTGTCGCAGATCCACGACACCGGCCGCATGGTGGCGCTCACGATCATCGAGGGGATCCCCGGGGGCTACCACGTCGAGGAGGCGAGGGCCATCTCCAGGTACGCCAGGAGCTACGGCGTAGACCACGTAGTCGTCAGCTTCCGCGACTACTTCGGGGCCACCCTGGCCGAGATGGTCAGGGAGGCCTCGAGGCGCGGGGTCGGTGAGAAGCCGTGCACGTTCTGCGGCGTGCTGAGGAGGAGGATCATGGAGGAGCAGGCGAGGCTCCTCGGCGCCGACAGGGTCGTGACCGCGCACAACCTCGACGACGAGGCCCAGACGGCGCTGATGAACCTCCTACGGGGCGACTACGTGGGGCTGGTCCGCATGCACCCGGTTGCGGCGCTCGCAACCAGGGACTTCGTGCCGAGGGTGAAGCCGCTGAGGAAGGTGTACGAGTGGGAGACCGCCGCCTACGCGTTCCGCTCAGGGTACCCAATCCAGAGCGTGGAGTGCCCGTACCTCTACGAGGCGCCCACGCTGAGGCTCAGGGCGAGGCTCGCCATGTACAGGCTCGAGGGGTCCAGGCCGGGCAGCCTGTTGCGGATGATGGAGGCACTCGACGTGCTGCTGGAGCCGGCCGCGAGGTCCCTCGCCAGGAGCCCGGTCGAGCTCCCCCGCTGCGCCAGGTGCGGGGCGCCAACGTCGCCCACCAGGAGGCTGTGCAAGGCCTGCGAGCTCCTGGAGAAGGTCGGGCTACGCCGCGCCCCTCAGCAGACCCTCCAGCCTGGCTGAGCGCCGTCCTCAACCGTCACCAGCACCGGGCGCTGGCCCCGCTCGCAGCCCGCGGCCAGTATCATGCCCTCGCTGCGGTAGCCCCTTATTACCTTGGGCTTGAGGTTCGCCACCACCACTACCTTCCTGCCGACCAGGTCCTCGGGCCTGTACCACTCGGCTATCCCGCTCACTATCTGCCGCCTCTCACCCCCTAGGTCCACTATGAGGCGGAGCAGCCTGGTGCCAGGTATCCTCTCGGCCTCCACGACGACCCCCACGCGGAGGTCGACCCGCGAGAACTCCTCGATAGTGATCTCCTCCGGCAAGCGCGGCCACCGGGCGCTACAGCTAAGCCGGGGGCTTTTGCCTTAGCCCCCTGGGCGCCGGTGACGAATGGTATTACCACTGAGCCTGCCGGGGGCGATGAAAGGGCCTACCGCTGCTGAGGGCCCGCCATGGTCGACTGGACGGTCTTCGCGATAAAGCCCTCCGCGTACATAACCGGGCTCTGCTACTCGATCTTCAGGCTGGAGCCGTACGGCCTCTGCGTCCACTCCTGTACCTATTGCTACGCCAGGTGGTACCGCAGGGGCCCCCCGAGACCCCAGTGGTGGGTCGTCCGGGCCTGGGCCAGGCTCGCGCGGAGCCTCGAGCGGGTGTGGCCCAAGCCCTTCTTCCGCCTGGCCACGCTGAGCGACCCGCTGCAGCAGGGGGTTGAGGACCAGGCGGCGGCCGCCCTCGAGATGCTCAGGGTGGCCTGGAGGTACCGCGTGCCGGTCGTGGTGAACACCAAGTCCGACATGGTCGCGAGGAGCCCGTGGCTCGACGTGATCTGCGCGCTCGCCGACGAGGGGCTAGTGCTCGTGCAGATCAGCGCCGCGTTCGACGACGGCCTCTCGCGCGTCCTCGAGCCCAGGGCGCCCCCCACGAGCCGCAGGCTCGAGGCCCTCGAGGTGCTCCGCGAGCACGGCGTGCCGGTGGTGGTGAGGGTGCAGCCGCTGGTGCCTGGGCTCGAGGAGGTCCACCTCCGCGTGGCCCGCGAGGCCCTGGAGCGGGGAGCCCTTGGCCTCATCGGCGAGTCGGTGAGGGAGACCGAGCAGGGGTTCAGAGAGATGTCCAGGCTGCTGGGGCTCGACGTCGCCAAGAGGGCGGGGCTCGAGCCCTACCAGCTCGCCGAGGTAGAGGGCGGTACCCCCCTCTACCACCCCCCGGCCGCGTGGAGGCGCCGCATGCACCGAGCGCTCTACGACCTCGCGCGAGGCTACGGCAGGCCCTACGCGGTGTGCAAGGACGGCTCACAGCCGTGGCACGAGTTGGGCCGCGACTGCTGCCTGACGTGGCTGGCCGTGCGCGAGCGGGCGCTCAGACCTACGCTTCACGAGTACGTGAGGCTCGGCGGGCGCCAGTGGCCCGAGGGCCTGGGCCACCCCTACGTCTACGGCGATATGGTGAAGAACTACCCCGGCCCGGTGGCCAAGGCGCTAAGGGCGCACGAGCGCAGGCTGGCGCGGCTGATAGCCGGTCGGGCGTGGGCTAGGCTCCTCGAGCCCCGGCTAGAGCCCTAACCGCGGCCACCGTGCGCTCGACCACAGTCGCTGCCGTCAGCAGCGTGAGGGCGATGAGGGCGTAGCCGCCCGCCTCCGGGCCCAGCGTCGCGTGGAGCCCTAGGACCGCCGCCAGCGCCGCCACCCTGTCGCCCCGCTCCATCAGCCCCACGCCCTCCATGGAGCCCCCGCCCAGGGCCTCGAACCTCGCCCTCACGTAGCTGACCACAAGGGACGCCGAGGTGAACACGAGCACAAGCACGGCGTCGTAGCCTAGGAGTGCGAGCCCCACACCATAGGCGATGTCGGCCGCCCGGTCCGCGATCGAGTCCACCAGCGCGCCCACGGGGCCGGCCTCGCCCCTCAGCCTGGCCACAGCCCCGTCGAGGGCGTCCATGACGCCGCTCGCAACGAGCAGGGCGAGAGCCAGCAGGACGTCGCCCGCCGCGCAGGCCGCCACGTACCCGACCGCCAGCGCCACGCCCGCTGCTGTGTAGGCCCAGGCCGGGGCGACCGCCAGGGGCCTGGCGGCGCGGGCCAGCAGGGGCGCAACACGCGCCCTCAGCCTGGCCAGCACCGGCTGCCCCGCCCCCGCCTCGCGCTCGCCTGCAACGATATATCGTGAGCCCCGCCGTAGGGGGGTGCGGGCTGGGGCGTGCCGGGCCGCATACGCTTCGGGCCGGCGGGCAAGCCCGTCGACCTTAAGGGCGCCGACTACGTGAGGGCGATAGAGTACATAGCCCTAGAGGAGGGCCTGGACGCGCTCGAGTACGAGGCGGTCCGGGGCGTCAGGATCAGCCAGAAGAAGGCGTACGAAATACGGCTCGCCGCCGAGAGGCACGGCGTCGTGCTGTCCATGCACGCCCCCTACTACATCAACCTGGCGTCGACGGACGAGGGTACCGTAAGGAAGAGCCAGGAGCGGCTGATGGCGGCCATCGAGGCCGCGTCGTGGATGGGGGCCTACGCGGTCGTGTTCCACCCGGGCTACTACAAGGGGAACCCCAGCAGGGAGCACGCGCTCCGCCGCGTCGTAGACGCGCTGAGGCCCGTGGCCGAGTGGATGAGGCAGCGGGGCATACGTGGCGTCTGGATGTCGCCGGAGACCACGGGCAAGAGGAGCCAGGTGGGCGACGTCGACGAGGTGATAGCGATATGCAGGGAGGTCGAGTACTGCAGGCCGACGGTCGACTGGGCCCACCTCTACGCCAGGTACCAGGGGCAGTTCGTCGTGAAGCTCGACGACGTGGTCAGGACGGTCGAGAGGATAGAGAAGGAGCTGGGCAGCTGGGCGGTCAAGCCCCTCCACACCCACTTCTCCAAGATAGAGTACGGCGAGGGCGGGGAGAGGGAGCACCACAACCTCTCAGAGGAGGGCTACGGCCCCGACTTCCACCTTGTATGCGAGGCCTACAAGCAGCTGGGCATCGAGGCCGTAGTCATCTCGGAGAGCCCGGTCCTCGACAAGGACGCCGTCGTAATGAAAAAGATTTGCTGCGAGGAGCACGGCTACTGCTAGTCGTCACAGGTAGACCTCGATGTAGAAGTTGTCCACGATGTCGCGGTAGCGGTTCCTTATAGTGGCGTCGCTCACGTTGACCACCCTGGCTACCTCGGACTGGTTCCTCTTCTCATCCATGAGTATGCTTGCGAGGTAGACGGCCGCAGCCGCTAGCGTCTGGGGAGGCTTACCCTGCGACAGCCCCGTCTTGGCGAGGAGCCTCGTGAAGGTTAGGGCTAGGGTTTCAACCCTACTGCTCAGCCCCAGCCTCGACGCTATCCTG
>WAQM01000163.1 GCA_015520245.1 Pyrodictiaceae archaeon | reverse complement strand
GGGGGGAGGCAAGTGGGCGCCGAGTGGTAGCCGGGCGGGGATTCGAACCCCGGTCACGGGGGCTCTCCCGGCGGCCAGGGGCGGGCCGCCGTCCAAAGCCCCGCATCCTTGACCGCTAGACGACCCGGCTAGCCGGGCTGCCAGGCCACCCAGCCGCGCCCGGGGTTTATGTCCGCTGGCCCTGGAAGCACGGCGGCCGCCAGGGAGGCTCGCCGGCCCGCGGCCGAGGGCGGGGACCCGCCCCGCCTCCCGTCCCGCCTGGGGCGCGCGCCGGCCGGGGCACCGGTTTTTGGCGGCGAGGGGAGGCGGCCCCGCGGTGCAGGTCCGTGGCCGTCGAGAGGGCGTTCAGGATCGAGCACTACCTCTTCGTGGGCGACCTGAAGCCCCTGGTCTACGTGGTGACGCTCATCGCCGCCGTGCCGCTGGCGCTGGGGCTGCTTAGCTACTACCGCAGGTGGACGTACGGGGGGCAGCGGCTCCCCCTCGACAGGCTCGGCGCCAGGCTGAGGAGGCTGGTGCTCTACGGGCTCCTGCAGGCCCGCGTAGTGCGCGGCTCGCTGGGCGGCGTAGCCCACGCCCTCATGTACTCCGGGTTCCTGCTGCTCCTGGCCGCCACCGTGCTGAGGTTCGTCGAGGCCGACATCCTGCTGCCGCTCGCCGGGCAGAGGCTGCTGGAGGGCGGGGCCTACGCCGCCTACAAGCTCTCGGCGAACGTGGGCGGCCTGCTGCTGCTCGCGGGCGTGGCCCTCGCGTGGCTCCGGAGGGCCGCGGGCCTAGAGCCCGGCCTCCCCGACTCCGCCGAGGACCACGCCGTCCTGGCCCTGCTGGCGTGGCTGGCGGTGTCCGGCTTCCTGCTCGACGGGATCGCCACGCTGGCCTACAGGTACCCGTTCATCGATGGCTGGGACCCGGTCGGCTACGCAATCGCCTCTGCCCTCATCGGGTGGGAGGAGGAGCACCTGGTGGCGCTCTACAGGGCGCTCTGGACCGCCCACATGGTCTCCGCGATCGCGGCAATAGCCGCCCTGCCCTACACCAAGCTCGGCCACGCCCTCCTGGGCGGCATTGCCAACACCTTCTTCTCGAGGCTCGAGCACCCGGCGGCGTTCAGGCCGGTCCCCGACATCGAGAGGAGGGTCGAGGCGGGCCAGCACTTCGGCGTCGTGAGGCTGGCCGACACGACGTGGAAGCAGAGGATGGACTTCGACGCGTGCACGCGGTGCGCCAGGTGCCACGCCAGCTGCCCGGCCGCCCAGACGGGGAAGCCGCTCTCGCCGATGAACCTCGTCCTGGCGCTGCGGCAGGCGGTGGACCGAGGCCTCTGGGACTCCACCGTGGTCCCCGACGTGGTGCCCGCTGAGGCGGTCTGGTCCTGCGTGACCTGCGGCGCCTGCGTGCAGCAGTGCCCCGTGCTCGTCCACCACGTGGAGACGGTGCTGGAGCTAAGGCGCGGCCTGGTGGCACGCGGTGAGCACGTCCCGGACGAGCTGCTCCAGGTGGCCTACAACATAATGAGGACAGGCAACCCGTACGCGGCTAACCCCTACGAGAAGGAGGAGTGGCTGCGCAGGCTCGCCGACCGCGGCCTCGTCGAGATAGCGCGCGACGGCGAGGAGTACGACTACCTCCTGTGGGTGTGCTGCGCGGTCGCCTACGACCCCCGGCTGCGCGGCACCCTCGAGGCCCTGCTCAGGCTGCTGAGGAGGGCGGGGCTCCGGGTGGCTGTGGCCCCCGAGCAGGGGTGCTGCGGCGAGCCCGCGAGGCGGGTCGGCGACGAGCTGCTGTTCGTCGAGCTGGTCAAGAGGAACTCGGAGCTGCTCAGGAGGTACCGGTTCCGCAGGCTGCTCACCACGTGCCCCCACGGCTACAACGCGTTCAGGAACGAGTACCCGCTCTACGGCGTGAGGGTCGAGGTTGAGCACCACACGCAGCTCCTGGCGAGGCTGCTTAGCGAGGGGAGGCTCGGCACCGCCAGGCCCAGGCTGAGGGCGAGGGCGACCTACCACGACCCGTGCTACCTCGCCAGGTGGAACGGGGTTATCGAGGAGCCGAGGCGGGTGGCGGCGGCCGCCGTCGAGGAGCTGGTCGAGATGAAGCGTCGCGGGCTAACGAGCTTCTGCTGCGGGGGCGGCGGGGGCGGCGCCTTCTACGACGTCAAGGCCGGAGAGAGGATCAGCCGGGTCAGGGCGAGGGAGGCGGCAGAGACCGGGGCCCGGCTGGTGCTCGTGGCGTGCCCGTTCTGCAACGTGATGCTCTCCGCCGAGGCCCCGGACTTCGGGTTCGAGGTTAAGGATGTGGCCCAGGCGCTCGATGAGGCCCTCTCGGGTGCCGAGCGGGCCGGCTAAAAGGCGGGTGGCGCAGGCCAGGCCCGGGGTGCGCGCCTTGGTCGGCGCACGCCGGTGCCCCGTCTGCGGCCGCGGGATGTTCAGGAGGAAGGCGCTGCTCGAGCACATAAAGAGGGCCCACGGCTGGTACTTCAAGGAGTTCATAGAGCCCAAGGGCAAGGGCGGCGGGGGCGGTAAGAAGAAGAAGGAGGAGTGACGGGCTCAACATTGCGGGCCTTTTACCGCATCGGCTCCGCCTCGGCCCCGTGACCCTCTTCTCATCGCCCGGGACCGCCACGCCCTCCCCGGGCTTTTAGGGCTGCGGCGGGGGCGGGGCGGCCCTACCCATACCCGTATAAGGGGCGGCCGAAACTAACGGGTCCGGGGAGCCGTGGCTCTGGAGCCCGCCCGCGAGGTCAGGACGCTGGAGAGGCTGGCGGCGGCGCTCTACCGCTACGTAGACAGCCTCTTCGCCGGGGACCCCCTGCTGCGCAGGTACGTGGAGCGGAGGGTGGGCGCGGCCTACGAGCTGGTGACCAGGCGGTCGAGGCTCAGGCTCGTGAGGCCGGTGGGCTACAGGGCCTACAGGGTCGTGTTCGCGTCGTCGGAGCTCCTGGAGAGGCCGTGGCCGCGCCGCAGGATCGCGATCCGCGCCCTGGACGGGCGCACCGTGGTGGTCGAGGCGGGCGTTGAGGCCCTGGCCAGCGACCGCTCCCTCCACTTCGTCGAGGTCTCGCCGTGGATGCTGAGGTGCAGCTGCCCCGACGCCGTCTTCGCCTCCGCGGCCGCCGACGCGGTGGCCGCGCGGGAGGGCGCCGCGCCCGCCCCCGTCTTCCACCGCTACAGCATCTGCAAGCACGTGCTAGCGTCGCTCGCGCTGCTGGCATCCGAGGGCGCGCTGAGCCTTGAGGACCCGAACCTGAGGCGCAGCCTGGTCATGGGCCTCGTCGCCGCCTACGCGAGGCTGAGGCGCAGGCTGCCCGGGTGGGCCCGCCACCTGGTGAGGGAGTCCGCGGGGGTGGCGGTCAACTAGGGGCGCTCAGTCCTCGGGCATCTCGTACTCGCGCACCGGCCTGCCCATCC
>WAQM01000162.1 GCA_015520245.1 Pyrodictiaceae archaeon | reverse complement strand
TCTCCAGCCTGCCGAAGCACAGGTGCAGGATCTTCTTGGCCGCCACGCCCTTCAGCATGACCTCGAGGGCCTCCCTCAGCAGCTCGACCTCCTCGCGGAACGGCCTCGCGGGTAGCGCGGGCTCGTCAACCTGGATGAACTGGGCGCCCCTCCTGACGAACTCCTCCACCTCCCTGCGGAGGACCCGGGCCAGCTCGAGGACCAGCTCCCGGCGGTCGCCGTAGTACAGGTCGAAGCTCCAGTCGGCCATGGTGTAGGGCCCGGTTATTATCGCCTTGACGGGCCTGCCCTGGCTCACCGAGACCGCGTACTCCCAGTCGGCAACCGCCATGGGGCCCCGGTACTCGAGCCTCCCCGCCACCACCGGCTTCCTGAAGTACTCGTTGTCGAACACCCTAACCCACTCGCCGGCCCGGTACCCGCCTATCCTCTCGGCGAAGTAGACGACCATGTCCTCGCGGCTCTGCTCGCCGTCGCTTATGACGTCGACGCCGGCCTCTATGTAGTCCTGCACGACGGCCCGTATGGCGGGCTTGACGAGCTCGTGGAACTCCTCCTCGCTGACCTCGCCCCTCTTCCTCCTGCGGATCGCCTCGAGCGCCTCCGGCATCTTAGGGTAGCTGCCGACGACCGTGGTCACGAACGCCTTGGGCAGGCGGTACGCCACGTGCCCAGCCCGGCGCTACAGCTAGAAGCCCGGCGTATTAGCTCTGGCTATGACCTGGGGGAATAGGCCTTGGAGCTTAGCCTGCTCGAGAAGGCTGTCCTCGCCGCGCTGGCCCGGGGGGTCGACAGCCTGGGGGGCCTGCGCAGGCTGATCAACGTCGACGAGGCGGACCTGCGCCGCGCCGTCGAGAGGCTGGTGAGCCTCGGCCTCGTAAGGGTGGAGCGGCGGGGGCTGATAATCAAGCGCGAGGCCCTCGCGCTGACCGAGAGGGGGCTCGAGGAGGCGAGGAGGGCCATCGAGGAGCTGGAGGAGCTCGCGAGGAGGGTCGAGGAGCGGCTGGCCCGGCTGGAGGAGGGCAGGGCGGCGCCCCACCAGGCGCTGGCGGGCCTCGACGACGTGCTGGCCATCGCGCCGCTGCTGGCCTGGCTGGGCCTCATCGACCTGGCGCTCCTGGCCCCCCTGGCCCTGGCGGACGAGCTGGAGGCCCCCGACGCCGGGGCCGAGGAGCTGGAGGCGCCTGACCTGGACGACTACGACTACGTCGCCTAGCGGCCCCCGCAGCCGCACTCCCTCTCGAACGCCTCGAGGAACAGCTCCTGGGCGTACGACTGCGGGCCGGCCGCGGGGTTCGCCCTCCTCACCTCCCGCAGCGCGGTGAGCCAGTCCACGCACCTGCGGCGGACCAGGTAGGCCGCTAGCATCGTGCCGGTCCTCCCCAGGCCGGCGTAGCAGTGGAACAGCACCCTGGCGCCGCGCCGGCTGAGCTCCACCACCTCCTCGACGAGCCTGCACGCCTCGTCGAGGTCGGGCGCCCCCATGTCCGGCGTGGGCAGGTGGAGCACGGTGACGCCGCTGGACCGCAGGAACGCGAGGTACTCGTCGAAGCTCCCCCAGCACTCGTGCACCTCGTCCTCCTCGACCAGCACGACGAAGTGGGTGAACACCCTGGCCAGCCTCCTGGCCTCCTCGGGGCACGGCAGGTGGCAGCCGGCTACGCTCTCGTCCACCCAGTAGGGGCACCGCACGGCCCCCACCTAGGCGCGGTTGTAGGACTCCCCGAGCGCGTGCAGCAGCGCCTCCCAGACGGACTCGACGGCCGAGGGGTGGGGGTGGGACTCGCACCGCAGCTCCTCGACCGAGTGCCCGGCCTCGATGGCGTGGGCCAGGTAGCCGGCCACCTCCGACGCGTTGGGCCCGGCGACGTAGGCGGCCAGGAGCCTGCCCGACCCCCTCTCGTAGACTATCTTCGCGGTCACCAGGCTAGCCCTCACCCCCCGGACGCGGGCCACGAGGTTGAAGCCCCAGGGGAACCGGACGGCGGCGAGCCTCGAGGCCGGCAGGCTGCGCAGGTCGGGGTGCTCCACCTGCACTATCTCGGGCTCGCCGTAGACGACCAGGGGCACGACGCGGGGCCTGCGGGCGCGGGCGCCCAGCAGCCTCCGCACCACGGTCAGCGCGTCGGCCACGGCCTTGTGGGCGAGGAGCGGCGGGCCCGCCACGTCGCCTGCCGCGTAGACGCCGCGGAGC
>WAQM01000161.1 GCA_015520245.1 Pyrodictiaceae archaeon | reverse complement strand
CGGGGAACACGGTCGAGACCATAGAGTGCTTCAGGGCGGCCAGCGGCGCCCCCACGCGCCTGGCCGCCCTGAAGCACTCTATGGTCTCGACCGTGTTCCCCGAGAAGCTCACGGCTACGACGAGGTGGTCGCGGGCCCAGATCGGCAGCCGATGCCCCTTCACCACGTAGACGGGGAGCGCGCCCCTTTCCTCGGCGAGCGCGGCTGCGTAGTCCCCGACTATGCCAGAGCCCCCCATCCCGCAGACGACGACGCCCCTCACGGCGCGGGCGGGCGGCCTGGCCCGGCCCTGCTCGAGGCCGGCCTCGTAGCCCTCCCTGAGCGCCCTCGGCCAGGAGAGGTAGGCGTCGAGCATGACCCGGTGGGCGTCCAACGCCTACACCCGGAAGCCCAGGTCCCTCAGCTTGCTCTCTGCGAGCCTCCTGTCCTCCTCGGGGAGGAGCTGGAGGTCGGCCCTCAGTATCCTCTCGTCTATCCTGAGCCTCCTCTCGTCGACGTACTCCTTGATTATCCTGAGGTCCTCTATGTCGGTGTCGCGGGCGGCCTTGGCCTTGAGGACTATGTAGTCCTCGGGCCTCAGCAGCCTCACGCTGACGCCCTTTATCCTCTTGGTGGGCGCCGTCTCTATCATCTCCGGCGGCACGTAGAAGTCGTGTATGTTCTCGTAGACCTCGACTATGACCTCGGCGCCGCTCGGCACCTTGACGACGAACTTGGGCGTCCCGAGGGCAGTGTAGGAGAGGTCCCAGCCCTCGCCCGACGCTATCTCGCGGTAGGCGTCCTCCTCGACCAGGGGGCTGGGCTCGAGCGCGAAGATGTCGATATCGTCCTCGAAGCTCCTGCGCCGGAGCTCGAGGTCTATCACGGTGCTGCCTATGACGACGAACTTGACGCCCCGCTGCTGCAGCCTCGAGAGGACCCAGGCCAGGTCGTCGAGCGTGTACGCCAAGCTGGACCACTTCCTCCGCGGGCCCCGCGGGCCGCCCAGCTATATTAGGTGTGGCCGGGCGCGCCGGGCCCCGGCGGCTGTGAGGAGTGTGGCGGGCTCGACCCCCGCGCGGGGCGTGAAGAGCCGGAGCGCGGGTCCGAGCCGCGCCACCCCGCGGCCGGTGAGGAGTGCACGTCAAGCCGACCGGTGATGTCAACGGCCGTGAGCCGAGGCCAGCTCCTCCAGGAACGCTAGGGGGTCGACGCGCCTGCACGGCACCCACTCGGGCATGCCGGGGCCGCAGTACACCTCGACGCCGGACCTCGCCGCGGCCACCGCCATGAGGGTGACGAGGTAGGTCGCCCTCCTGATCCACGCGAAGAGCGCGTGGGTCGCCGAGAGCAGGGCCCCCAGGGCCTCAGCGAGCGCCCTCGGCGAGGGCTCGGCCCCGGGCTCCGGCTCGAGGCGCGCGCCGCAGCCCGGGCAGCGCGGCGGCTCCTCGAGGGCCAGGAGGCGGGCGTCGACCCTCACGGCGCGGCCGCACCCTCGGCACCTCAGCCTCCACGGCGAGCCGTACACGTAGACGACGTGGTCGCGGCCGAGGGCGGCCTCGAAGCCGGGGTCGTCGCCGACGCAGACGACGGCGCGGAGCAGGCCGCGGTCCCTCAGCGCCCTGAGCAGCTCGTACACCCTGCCGCGGCCGGCGGCCGCCAGGGCCGAGCGGTACTCGCGCCAACGGCGCGAGCCCAGCGCTGAAACCCCCTCAGCCACCACGACGAGCTCGGGAGCCCCGCCCGCCACGCGCGGTCCCCAGGGGATGGGGACGCCCTGCGGGGTTCCCGAAGGCCCCGTGCCGAGGGGCCGGTGAGGACCTAGGGGTGGACCGACCCTCTGCAGGCCTCGAGGTAGGCGAGCGCCCTCTCCACCGCCTCGAGCGCGGTTGAGCCGAAGAAGTACACGACGGGCTCGAGGCCGGGGCCCCCGAGGTCGACTATGGCGTCTACCTCGCCGTGCAGGCCGGCTACGAACTCCCTCAGCTCGTCGAGGAGGGCCTCCGGGCCCCGGTGGGGCCCGGCCACGGCGTAGCGCAGGCCGAGCCTCCCTAGCGCGTCGGCGCAGCCCTCGAGCAGCTTCGCGACCATGCAGGCGCGCAGCCTCCTCCACCTGCGGTGCACGGCCAGGAGCACCGAGGCCGTATGCCTGCTGCCCCCGTAGGCCGGGGCGCCGACCGCCTGCACGCGGCCGCCGACCCTCACTATCCTGCCGGTGAACCCGACCACGTCGACCGTGCTCCTCGCTCCCGGCCTCGCGGCGACGATGTTGGAGCCGACCTCGGGCACCAGGAGGTGGGCCCCCGGCTCCTCGACGAGCCTCCTGTACGCCATCATCACCTCCTCCACGAGGGGGTCCGATGGGCTCGTAAACAGCGTCTCGCAGACCCTGCAGTCGGCGGGTAGGCCCCCCACGAGCCTGCGGTGGAGCGGGCATAGCACGCCGCGCGCCAGCAGCTGGGCCTCGTAGGAGGCCGATATCCGGACGTAATCCTGGACCCTGCCGCGGGCGAGCGCCTCGGCGAGCACGCGGGCTACGGCCTCCGCCTCCTCGGGGTCGACGCCGCTGGACCTCAGCCCGCGGATGGCGGCCTCCCGGCCCGCCCTGAGGTACTTGGCGACCATCGGCTGGGTGACGCCCAGCAGCCGCGCTATCCTGGTCTGCCCCATCCCGCGCGCGGCGAGCTCGGCGGCCACGAGGGCGCGCAGGTGCGGGGCCACGTACCTGGCCACCAGGTCGAGGGGGCCCACGGCGGTCCCGGCCCATAACCCGGTTATCCAGCCGCCTATCACCCCTACCCGCGCGGCGGCTGGTGGGGTCGGGGGCCGTGGCGGGTCGTCGGATCCCCGTGGCGCTCACGATAGCTGGCAGCGACTCGGGGGGCGGCGCGGGCATCGAGGCGGACCTCAAGACGTTCGCGGCCCTGGGCGTCCACGGGGTCGTGGCGATAACGAGCGTCACCGCCCAGAACACCTACGCCGTGACCGCGGTCTACGACCTGCCGCCCGACATGGTCGTCAAGCAGATAGAGGCTGTCGTGGAGGACATGGGCGTCGACGCGGCCAAGACCGGCATGCTCAGCAACGCCGCGATAATAGAGGCGGTGGCGCGGACGGTGAGGCGCTACGGGTTCCCCCTCGTCGTTGACCCCGTGATGGTGGCGAAGAGCGGCGCCCCGCTCCTGCGGCCCGACGCGGTGGACGCCCTCGTTAGGCACATCATACCGCTGGCCACCGTCGTGACCCCGAACAGGATGGAGGCCGAGAGGCTCACCGGCATGACCATAAGGACCGTCGAGGATGCCAAGAGGGCCGCCAAGAGGCTCGTCGAGGAGCTGGGCGCGCGGGCCGCGGTCGTCAAGGGCGGCCACCTCGAGGGGGACGAGAGCGTCGACGTGCTGTACCACGACGGCAGGTTCCGGGTCTACCGCGCCCCGAGGATCAGGGGCGGGTGCACTCACGGCACGGGCTGCGCCTTCTCGGCGGCCATCGCGGCCGAGCTGGCCAAGGGGAGGGGGATCGAGGAGGCGGTCGAGACTGCCAAGAGGTTCATAACCCTGGCGATAGACTACGGGCTCAGGGTGGGCCGCGGCCACTGCCCCGTCAACCCGATGGCCTGGCTCGACCTGGCGGCTGAGCGCTGGTGGGCGGTGCAGGACGTGGAGGAGGCCGTGGCCAGGCTCCTGTCGAAGCAGGAGGCGGTGGCCAGGTACGCCCCCGAGGTCGGGATAAACGTGGTCAAGGCGGTCCGCCACCCCTACGCCCGGGGCCCGGAGGACGTCGCCGCCGTCGAGGGCAGGATCGTCCGCGGCGTGAGGGGCCTCATAGCGGCCGGCCCCGTGAGGATGGGCGCCTCGAGCCACCTGGCCAGGCTCGTGCTGGCCGCGATGGAGTACGACCCGGAGGTGAGGGCCGCCGTCAACGTCGCCTACCACCCGGAGCTCGTGGAGGCCGCCAGGAGGCTCGGCTACCGCGTCGCCAGGGTCGACCGCAGGGCGGAGCCCGAGGAGGTGAGGAGGGTCGAGGGCGCGACCATGCGGTGGCTCGTCCAGGAGGCAGTGAGGTCGGCGGGCGCGGTCCCCGACGTCATATACGACGAGGGCGACGTGGGCAAGGAGCCCATGATCAGGGTGCTCGGCAGGAGCGCCGTCGAGGCCGTCGACAAGCTGCTGAGGATCGTGGAGGAGGCGGCCCGCGCCTAGGCGGGCTCGGCTTTTACCGTGCCGCTCACCCCGCCGCGCGGCGGTCGGCGCACCGACTCCCTCCTCACCGCCCAGTCGCACCCCTCCGGCGCCCGGGGTTATACCGCGGGCCCGGGGGCTGGCGTGGGGTCCGGTGCCGGCTTGAGGCCCGTGCTGGCCTCGCTGCTCCGGCTCGCGCTGGCCTCGGCCTCCACGCTCGCCTCCGCGGCCTCCGGCCTTGTCCTCGCCAGGTTCCTCGACCCGGCCGGCTACGCAGCCTACCAGGTCGCAGCCAGGAGGGCGCCGGCCTACGCGGCCCCCCTCGTGGCGGTCGCAGCGTGGTGGGGCTACAGGTACGCCGCGCTCGGCAGGCCCGAGGCCGTAGCCACGGCCGCGGCGTGGTCGGCGGTAGCATCCCTGCCCGGCTTCGCGGCCGGCTACGCCCTGGCGGCCTGGGCATCCGGCGACCCCGCGGTGGCGCTCGCAGCGGGCCTCTACGCCGCATCGGTGCTGGTGCTCCAGGGCGTCGCGAGGGTCGCCGAGGCCCTGAGGCCGGTGAGGCGCAGCCTCGTCGCCCTCCTCAACCGCGTGTCCTACGCGGCGGCCGTCGTGGTGCTGGTCTACCTGCTGCGGGCCGGCGCCGCCGCGGCGCTGGCGGCGGGCGCCGCGATCGCGCTCGCGTCCTCGGCCGCGCTCCTGGCGTCGCTCAGGCCGTGGGCCCGCGCGGGCCCGTCGCTGTCCACGGCCCTGGCCTGGGCACGGGGTGGCTGGGTCCCCCTCGCGGCCAGCGCGGCGACGATCCTCGCGGCCCAGGACGCGGCGATAGTGCTGGCGCTCCACGGCCCCTGGGCGGTGG
>WAQM01000160.1 GCA_015520245.1 Pyrodictiaceae archaeon | reverse complement strand
GACCCCGACACCGGCGACCTGGGGGTGGCGGTCGCCTCCAAGTTCATCGCGGTGGGCGCGATCGTGCCGTGGGCGAGGGCGGGCGTCGGGGCGGTCGCGACGCAGGCGTGGGCCAACGTGAAGTTCGGGCCCGTCATCCTCGCCCTGCTCGAGAGCGGCTACAGCCCCCGCCGCGCCGTCGAGGCCGTGCTGTCCGTGGACCCGAAGCGGGAGCACAGGCAGGTCGGCGTCGTCAACGCGCGGGGCGAGGCCTACGCGTTCACGGGCTCCAAGTGCATACCCTACGCAGGCCACATAGTGGGCGACGGCTACGCCGTGCAGGGCAACATCTTGGCCGGCGAGGAGGTCCTCGAGGCCATGGCCAGGGCGTTCGAGACGACGCGGGGCGAGCTGGTGGACAGGCTCCTCGCGGCCCTCAAGGCGGGCGACCGCGCGGGGGGCGACAGGAGGGGCAGGCAGAGCGCGGCCATACTCGTGGTGAGGAGGTGCGGCGGCTACGGCGGCTGCGAGGAGGGCGTCGACAAGTACGTCGACCTGCGCGTCGACGACCACCCCGACCCCGTCGCCGAGCTCGAGAGGCTGTTCAGGATATGGGAGCTGACGGTGCTCGAGCGCGAGGACCCCAGCGACGTCTACGACCTCCGCGACGTGGCGCGCGACGTGCAGGAGGCGCTCAGGGTCCTCGGCTACTACCGGGGCCCCGTAACGGGGGAGCTGAACGAGGAGACGCTGAGGGCCCTGGAGCACTGGATGGCGGTGAACAACTTCGAGAACAAGATGAGGCGCGACGGCAAGATCTGGGGCACGGTCTACAGGTTCCTCATGGAGGAGGCTAGGAGGAAGAGGAGGGGGTAGCCGCCTCGCCCCTCGCCGGCTCCACCGCCTCCTCCACCGCCCTAGCGAGGAGGCTGGCCAGGCCCGGCGCCGCGCGGGAGAGCAGGGCCGCCACCACCAGCGACACGGCCGAGGGGGCGTGCTCGAGGACCCTCTCCGGGATGCTCCTCACGAGCCTCAGCAGGTAGGCGTACTCGACGGGGACCTCGTTCACCACGTGCCAGAAGTAGTACTCGTAGGCCTCGTCGCTCACCACCGTCTTCACCTCCGCGTCGAGCAGCTCGACCCCGTAGGCCGCAACCGCCTCGCGGAGGGACGACGCCACGCCCTCCTCCACGGACGCGGGCCTCGCCAGGAGGTCCTCGATGCTGGTCTCCGGCATCATCCTCTGCGCGACCTTCTTGAACGCCTGCCTCACCTCGTGGACCAGGCCCTCGGGGGACACGGCGCCGTACCTCCTCCAGAGCTCGAGCACGAACTTCGTCACGTCCCTGACCTGCACCCTGACCCTGGAGAGGATGAGGCCCGCCCTCAGCTTCTCCCTCACGAGGCCGGAGTAGGTCTCGTCGACGACGAGGTGTACGGGCCTGGTGTTCACGTATATCACGCCCACGGTGGTCTGCTTCCTGACCCTCTCGCCGCCGACGGACTCGATCACGTACTGCGCGTAGGGGGCCGGGGGGAGCACGTCCTGGACCAGTATGGCGCCGCTGGCCTCGTCGAAGCGGTAGATTATCGGGGCCAGCCACTCGTGGGTGTGAACCACCGCCCTCTCCCTGAGGGGGAAGACCGGCGGCAGCCTCACCCGCTCCCCCAGCTTCTCGACGACGCCGTACGCGTGCTCCACCAGCTCCGGCCTCCTGGACTCGGCCATCGAGGAGGGGTAGACCTCGACCACCGGCCTGGGGGGCTGGCTCACGCCCTGCCACCCCTCCTCGACCTGAACTCGTCGACCCAGGCCCTGGCCTTGCCCACTATGTCGGGGCTCCCCTCGACGCTCCACTCCGGGCTGGTGACGCAGAAGTAGGAGGAGCCTATCACGACGCAGCGCGACACGGTGTCGTAGTAGAGCGGGCGTATCGACTTGTCCACGCTCAGGAACTCGAGGAACGACATGAACTCGGGGAGGGGCAGCCTGGGCTCACGCGCCTGCTCGCGGTACTTGGCGGCCGCCGTCCTTATCGAGTCCACGACCGCCGACGCGAACCCCCTCCTCCTGAGCCTGAAGATCGCCTTCCTGGCTATGCCCTCCGCCGTCTCGTAGCTCACCTCGACGATCTCGTGCGACACGAGCAGCCTCCTCTCGACCCTGGCCGCGGCCGACACGAGGCTCGAGTAGCCTATGTTGACCCTCACCGCGCGGACCGCGACGGCCTCCGCCCCGGCCTGTATGGTGGCGACCTGGCCGGTGGCGAAGGCGACGCGGTGGTTGGTCACCACGAGGTCCCCGCGCGGCCTCTCGGCGACGCTCGCGTACTCCGCCTCGACGCTCACGAGCTCGGCCTCGCCCCTCAGGGGGACGAAGACCTCCTGCGCCGTGCCCGGCAGCAGGTAGGCCAAGGCCCTGCGGCACCTGGTCGCTAGCCTCGCGCCTACGATAAAAACACTTGCGAGGCTAGCCGAGGACCTCGAGCCGCTCGCGCACCCGGACCGCCAGGTAGGCCAGGAGCGCGACCGCGACCACCAGCAGGCCGACCGCCAGCTGGAGCAGCAGCTCCCAGCGGGCCGGGCCGCGGCCCGGCGCCTCCAGCGGGACCGCGGCCGCCACCTCCCCGCCCACGAGAACCACGAGGGTCCAGTTGCCCTCGAGGAGCCCGGGGTCCAGCGGGGCCACCACGACGCTGACGTTGCCGGCGGCGGCCGCGGTCCCGCTGGAGG
>WAQM01000159.1 GCA_015520245.1 Pyrodictiaceae archaeon | reverse complement strand
GTAGCAGGCCGGCCCGGGGTCGGCGCCGGCACTGACCGGCCCCACCCTCAGCGCGCCGCCGGCGGTGGCACGATAGCGTGGGTGGACGCCGGCGGCGCGCTGAGGGTGGGGCCGGTCAGTGCCGGCGCCGACCCCGGGCCGGCCTGCTACGGCCGCGGGGGCACCGAGCCCACGGTGACGGACGCCAACTACGTGCTGGGGAGGCTCCCTGACGCGCTCGCTGGGGGCAGGATCAGGCTGCGTAGGGACCTCGCGGTCAGGGCCCTGCAGAGGCTAGCAAGCAGGCTGGGGATGGATGTCGTCGAGACGGCGGAGGCGGTGATAAGGATCGCGAACACGGTGATGGCCAGGGCGCTCAGGCTGGTGACGGTCGAGCGTGGCCACGACCCGAGGCGCTTCACGCTCTTCGCCTTCGGGGGCGCCGGCCCGCTGCACGCCGCCGAGCTGGCCCGCGACCTAGGCGTCCGCGAGGTGGTGGTGCCACCCCTGCCGGGCGTCTTCTCGGCGCTCGGCCTGCTCGTCACCGACTACCGTCACGACCTCACCGCCCCCGTGACGGCCAGGGCCTCGGAGGTGGACGACGCGGAGCTGGAGAGGCTGTTTAGCCGGCTGGAGGAGAGGGCCAGGGCGATGTTGCTCTCGGAGGGGGTGAGGGAGGAGGACATGAGGTTCGCCCGCCTGCTCGACATGCGCTACGCGGGGCAGGCACATGAGCTCACAGTGCCGTACCGCGGCAGCGTGGCGGCGGCGGTGGAGGAGTTCCACGACGTCCACGCGGCCAGGTACGGCTACAGCCTGCGGGGCGAGGAGGTGGTGGTGGTCTCGGCCAGGCTCGTGGCGTACGGGGTAACGCCGAAGCCCCGCTTCGAGCGCGAGCGCGAGACGCCGCACACGCCGCGCCCCCGCAGGACCAGGCGCGTCTACTTCGCCGAGACTGGGTGGACGGAAACCCCGGTCTACGCCCGGGGCGAGCTCAGGCCCGGCGCGACGGTGGGCGGCCCGGCCGTAATCGAGAGCGACGACAGCACCATCCTAGTACCCCCGGGCTTCGAGGCCTACGTCGACGGATACCGGGCGGTGAGGATCTACAGGGTCTAGGTGGGGCCCTTGGTGGACAAGGTGACCGTCGAGGTCATACGCCACGCCCTCACGTACATCGCCGAGGAGATGGGCGTGGTCCTGCGCAACGCGGCATTCAGCCCGAACATACGCGACCGCATGGACCTCTCGTGCGCCATCCTCACCGCCGAGGGCGACCTGGTGGCCCAGGCGGAGCACATACCGGTGCACCTCGGCAGCATGCCCGTGGGGGCCAAGAACCTGGTGGAGTGGCTCGAGAGGGAGGGCGTCAGGATCGAGCCCGGCGACGTCATAATGACCAACGACCCGTACATAGCCGGCACACACCTCAACGACTTCATGCTCGTGAAACCCGTGTTCGTGGGCGGGACCCTCGTGGCCCTAGTGGCTAACAAGGCCCACCACGTGGACGTGGGCGGCGCGGTGCCGGGCAGCATAGGCAGGGCGAGGACGCTGATGGAGGAGGGCATAGTCGTGCCGCCCGTCAAGGTGATGGCGAGGGGCAGGCTCAGGCGCGACGTGGTGGAGCTGATCAAGGCCAACGTGAGGACCCCGAGGTACTTCATGGGCGACCTGATGGCCCAGATCGCGGCTCTGAACGTGGGGGAGAGGAGGCTACGCGAGCTCGCCGAGAGGTACGGCGTTAGCGCGCTGCTCGAGGCGTGGACCGAGATACTCGACTACACCGAGCGCTACGCGCGCAGCGCCATCGGCCAGCTCGTGGAGCGCTACGACGCCCAGGGCGTCTACAGCGCCGAGGACTACGTCGAGCTGTCCGACGGCGGGCTGGCGGCGATAAGGGTGTCAGTGGCGCTGAGGAGGGACGGCGTGACGGTTGACTTCGCGGGCTCGCACCCGCAGGTTGACGAGCCCCTCAACGCGGTCTACGGGGTGACGGTGGCCGCGACCACGTTCGCGATCAAGGCGGTGGTGGACCCCGACATGCCTATGAACCAGGGCTTCTTCAGGGTCGTTAAGGTCGTCGCGCCCGAGGGGAGCATAGTCAACCCGCGGCCCCCCGCGCCGGTGGGCGGGGGGAACGTTGAAACCTCGCAGCGCATCGTTGACGCCATCCTGCGCGCCCTCGCGCAGGCGTTCCCCGACCGTGTGCCCGCCGCGAGCTGCGGCACGATGACCAACGTGATGCTTGGCGGCCGCGACTGGGCCTTCTACGAGACCGTGGCGTGCGGCAGCGGCGGGCGGCCCACCGGCGACGGCGTCGACGGCGTCCACACCAACATGACCAACACGATGAACACGCCGATAGAGGTGATAGAGGCCGAGTACCCAGTGAGGTTTGTCAAGTACGAGCTTAGGCCGGACAGCGGCGGCCCCGGGAAGTACCGTGGGGGCCTGGGCGTGACCAGGGCCTTCACCGTGCTCGAGGACGGCGTGGTCCTCACTGTCTACTCGGAGCGCGGCAGGCTGAGGCCCTGGGGCCTGGCCGGAGGGCGGCCAGGGGCCCCCTCCGAACACTTCGTGGTCAGGAGCGACGGGCGCGTGGAGAAGCTGCCCGCCAAGGCGACGGTCGTGCTGCGCCGGGGCGACACCGTATACATCAACACGCCGGGCGGCGGAGGCTACGGGGACCCATGCGAGAGGCCGAGGGAGCTCGTCAGGAGGGACGTGGAGGAGGGGAAGGTGAGCCCCGAGGCCGCCCGGCGCGACTACTGCTACGAGGGTTAGCGCCTTGACCGCGCCGCCAGCGCTTCCTCAACGAACTCCCTGATCCTGCGCACGCCCTCCCGGATCCTATCGGCCGACACGGCGAAGCTCAGCCTCACGTAGTCCCTGCCCGCCTTGTCGGGGAAGGCGGTGCCAGGCAGCACGGCTACGGCCTTGGCGTACAGGAGCTTATCCACGAGGGCCTCCACGTCCGTCCCCAGCCACTCCAGGAGCCTCCTGACCCTCGGGAATGCGTAGAACGCGCCCAGCGGCCTGGCGACCTCGAAGCCGGGCACGCGCCTCAGCTCCTCGACCATGACGTCGCGCCTCTGCTCGAAGAGGGCGACCATCCTGCGCACGGGCCCCCAGTCGCCGCGCAGAGCCTCCACGGCGGCCTTCTGGGCGAAGCTGGTGGCGCAGCTGTAGACGTTCACGGCGAGCCTCTTCAGCTTCTCCGCGACCTCACGCCTTACGACCAGGTAGCCGAGCCTCCACCCGGTCATGGAGAAGGTCTTGGAGAAGCCGTTCACGTAGATCACCACGTCGCGCCAGTCGCCGTAGGATAGGAGGCTCCTGAACCGGGCCTCCCTGTAGACGAAGTTGTCGTAGATCTCGTCGACGAGCAGCAGCACTCCGCGGCGCCTAGCGAGCTCCACGATCTCGTCAAGCTGCTCCGGGGGGAAGACGGTCCCGCTGGGGTTGTGCGGGTTGTTTATGACGATCATCTTGGTGCGCGGGCTCAGGGCCCTCTCGAGGGCCTCTACGTCGAGCGAGAAGCCCCGGGTCTCGCCCTCCCAGCGCAGTGGGACGTAGACCGGCCTCGCCCCCAGGAGCTTGGCGACCTCGGGGTACGCGGGGTAGCTGGGCTCAGGCACGATTATCTCGTCGCCGGGCCCCAGGTAGGCGGCTATGGCCACGAAGATCGCGGTCTTGGCGCCCGTGGTGACTATCACCTCGTCGGGCCTAACGTCGCTGCCGTACCTCGAGTTGAGGTACTCGGCTATGGCCTCGCGGAGCTCGGGTATGCCCGCGGTCTCCGTGTAGCCTGTGAACCCCTGGTCGAGGGCCCTCTTGGCCGCCTCCCTTATGTGCTCGGGGGTCGGCAGGTCCGGCTGGCCGATGCCGAAGTTGATAACGTCGCGGCCCTGGCGGGCGAGCTCGTTGGCGCGGGCGAGGTAGGCGAAGGCGGCCTCGCCGAGCAGCTCTCCCACGACGGGCTTGAGCCGGGCGAGGGTGGGCGACGACAATACGTATCATCCCTGCCCGCGAGACCGCGCCCGCCCGGGGGCGGGAGCGGGACAAAACTCTTACCTTCCGCGGCTAAGCCCGCAGCCTGGCTATGAAGAAGCCCTGCGTGTAGTGCACGTGGGGAAAGAACCTCCTCACCCGGTCGGCGAAGGGGTAAGCGCCGTAGC
>WAQM01000158.1 GCA_015520245.1 Pyrodictiaceae archaeon | reverse complement strand
GTGGCGAGGAGGCTCGGCATACCGGTGCTGAGAGTGCGCGGCACCAACATGTTCGACCTGGCCGCCAGGCCCGTCTACGAGCACGCCGAGCTCTACGGCGACAGGCTGTACGAGCTCTCGAGCGACCGCAGGCGCGTCGTCCTCAGGTACGCCGCGTGCCACCAGCAGTTCGCCATGCTGCGCGACTACGTGCTCAGCTACAAGGACCTGCCGCTCGGGATGTTCGAGGTTGCCGACAGCTACAGGCTTGAGCAGAGCGGCGAGGTCACCCTCTGCTTCAGGCTGAGGAAGTTCCTAATGCCAGACCTGCACATACTGACCAGGGACCTCGACGAGGCCATGAAGGTGTCCGAGAGGTTGCAGAGGCTTATACACGAGGAGGCAGCCAAGCTCGGCCGCCGCTACGTGGCGGTCTACAACGTCACGCGCGACTTCTGGGAGGAGGGTCGGGAAAGGGTCGTCGAGCTGGTCAGGAGGGACGGCAGGCCCGCCCTCGTGGCGCTCTACCCGCCCTCGACGTACTACTGGGTCGTCAACGTCGAGTACCACATAGTCGACGCAGCCGGCCGCCCCCGCGAGATAGCGACCTACCAGTTCGACGTGGGGAACGCCGAGAGGTTCGGCATAAAGTACGTCGACGAGCGCGGCGAGGAGAGGTACCCGGTCATAATCCACACGGCCATCATAGGCTCGGTCGAGCGCTACATCTACATGGTGTTCGACACCGCGGTACAGATGGAGAGGAGGGGCGAGACCCCGACCATCCCCACGTGGCTGTCGCCCATCCAGGTCAGGCTGATCCCGCTCGACCCGTCGCCGGGCAGCCCGCACCGTGACATGGCCGAGAAGGTCGCCGCCACGCTCGAGGAGGCGATGATACGCGTCGACATAGACGACAGGGCCGAGAGCCTGGGCAGGCGCGTCAGGGACGCAGCGCGCGAGTGGATACCCTACATCGCGGTCATAGGGGACCGCGAGGTCAAGACCGGTACGCTGAACGTCACCGTCAGGAGGACCAACGACAGGGTCTCGATGAGGCCGGAGGAGCTGGTAAGCATGGTCCTGCAGGAGGTGAGGGGGTACCCGAGGCTCCCATCCTACCTGCCACGGTACGTGAGCCAGAGGCCGAGCCTGACCTACCTGGAGAAGCCCGTGGCCCTCAGCACCGCTGAAGGCAGCTCATCCCCCACCTAGGGTCGCTTCAGGGGTTCATACAGCACCGGGTGGGCGGGCGTGTGCGGCATCGTGGGCGTGACCGCGGACCCTCGCAGGCTGCCCAACGTAGCGCCCGTGCTCGTCGAGAGCCTTAAAAGGCTCGAGTACCGGGGCTACGACAGCGCTGGCTTCGCCCTCATCGAGTGCGGCACGCGCAGGCTGCTCGTGTTCAAGGACGTCGGCCGCATAGACTCCGTCGTCAGCAGGTTCATGGTCGCCTCCAGGTGCGCGATCACGGGCATAGCCCACACGCGGTGGGCGACCCACGGGCCCCCGAGCCAGGTCAACGCCCACCCGCACGTCGACTGCCGGGGCGAGGTAGCTGTAGCCCACAACGGCATAATCAAAAACTACCTTGAGCTCCGGCGCGAGCTGGAGTCGAGGGGCCACCGGTTCGTTAGCGAGACGGACACCGAGGTGGTGCCGCACCTCATAGAGGACGAGCTGCTCCGCGGAGCCTCGATGCTCGAGGCCATGAGGAGGCTGGTCAGGAGGCTGGAGGGGTCGTACGCGATAGTCGCTGTATACGTAAGGGAGCCGAACAGGATCTACTTCGCACGCAACATCAGCCCCCTGGTCATCGGTGTTGGCGACGGGTTCAACGTGGTGTCCAGCGACATCCCGTCGTTCCTCAAGCTGACGAGGAGCGTAATCATCGTGGAGGACGGCGAGGTGGGATTCATCGAGCCCGGCAGGGTGTACATTGAGAGGGACGGCAGGCCCATCGACGCGCTCAAGAGGGTAAGGGTTGTGACCTGGTCAGCCGAGGACGCGGAGAAGGGCGGCTACCCCCACTTCATGCTCAAGGAGATCATGGAGCAGCCGCGCGCCCTCCGCGAGACCTACGTGGGCGTCCTGAGCGACGATGCTGTGGTCAGGGCCGTGAGGCTCCTCGCTGGCGCGCGTCGCATCTACGTGACCGGCGCCGGCACGAGCTTCCACGCCGCCCTCGTCTACGCCTACTACATGTCGAGGCTCGCCTCGACCCTCGTGACCCCGTTCATAGCGTCGGAGTACTACGTGTACGCGCCCACCGCCGGGGAGGGGGACGTGCTGGTGGCCATAAGCCAGAGCGGCGAGACCATCGACACCCTCCAGGCGCTTAGGGAGTTCAAGAGGCGCGGCGCCAGGGTCGTCGCGGTGTCCAACGTCGTCGGCAGCACGATACCCCGCGAGTCAGACGCCACCGTGTACACGCGCGCCGGCCCAGAGATCGGCGTCGCGGCGACCAAGACCTTCCTGACCCAGGTCCTCACGCTCCAGGTCATCGCCGCGCTCTACGCTCGTGAGGTGGGCGCGCTCAGCGCCTCGGAGGCCTCGCGCATCGTGGACGCGCTGTCAGCGGCGCCTAGGGTCGCGAGGCGCAGCCTCGAGT
>WAQM01000157.1 GCA_015520245.1 Pyrodictiaceae archaeon | reverse complement strand
GCAGGGGGTCGAGGAGGTCCTGGTGGCCGACAGCCACGGCTACATGTCCAACATCGTCCCGTGGAGGGTGCGCGCGAGGCTGCTGCAGGGCTACCCGCGCCCCGTCTCCATGGTGCTCGGGGTCGAGGGCTACGACGCGCTCATGCTGGTCGGCTACCACGCCGGCGCGGGCACCGTCGAGGGGTTCCTCGACCACACGTACAGCGGCGCAGCCTTCCAGAGGGTCCTCGTCAACGGGGAGCCCGCCAGCGAGTACCTGCTGAACGCCCTCATAGCCGGCGACAAGGGGGTGCCGGTGGTGCTCGTGGCGGGCGACGAGAGGCTGCGCCCCCAGGTGGAGAGGCACACCCCCTGGGCCGTCTTCGTCCCCCTCAAGCGCGGCGTGGCCAGGTACGCCGCCGTGTCCGAGCCGCTGGAGAGGGCCGTCGAGGAGCTGAGGAGGGGCGTCGCCGAGGCGCTCCGGCGGCTGCGCGCCGGTGAGGCCCGGCCCCTGCAGATGAGGAGGCCCTACCGGGTGGAGCTGGAGCTCCGCAACCCCGGCGTCGCCGACCTCGTCGCGAGGCTGCCCGGCGTCGAGAGGGTCGACGCCTACACCATAGCCTTCGAGGCCGAGAGGATGGAGGACGCGATGATGCTGATCCAGGTCGTCTCGATGGTCAACGCGGGCCTCGCGTCGATAGTCCAGCAGCTGAGGTAGGGGCGCGCCCCAAACCTATTCCGCGTGGGAGCGCGTAACAGCCGCGGGCGCGGACCGTGGGCGAGCTCGTCAGGCCGGGCGAGCGCGGGCCGAGGCTGCCGCTGCCGGCGCCGGGCCGCGACCTGGTGAGGCCGCCGAGGCCGCCGGCAGCCGCCCGGGTGGTGCTGCGCTGCGGGCTCTGCGGCGCCGTGTTCAGCGACCCGCTGCTGGCCCTGGCGCACCAGGAGGAGCACGCAGCCCGCGGGGAGAGGCCCTGCTTCGTCATCGTCGAGGCGCGCTGAGGAGCTTGGCGGCGAGCACCACGTAGACCTTGGCCACGTCCACCACGTTCTTTACCTCCACGTACTCGTCGGCGGTGTGGGCCACCCTGCTCTCCCCGGGCCCGTATGTCGCCGCCTCGATCCCCCTCTCCTGGAAGTACCTGGTGTCGAGCCCTCCGATGCACACCGTCCTCCTCGGCTCCACCCCCACCACCTCCCTGATGGCCTCGGCCAGGGCCCTCACGAGCCTGCTGTTCGGGTCGGTCACGGTGGCGGGGAACTTCGACACTATCCTGACCCTGGCGTTGAGCCCCGGTATCCTCTCCCTGGCCTTCTCCACGAACTCGACTATCTCCCTGGCCGCCTCCTCCACGTCCTCCTCGGGGAGCACCCTCCTGTCGACGCTGAAGGCGTAGTACCCGGGCACCACGTTCACCTTGGCCCCGCCCCTCACCTCGCCCCCGATGGTTATGGTCGCCCTCGCGCCCTCGGGGACCTCGAACTCGTAGCGGCTCACCCTGGACTCTATCCTCGGCTTCAGCTCCCTCATCATCAGGTGGGCGAGCTCCACCATCTTCTCGAACGCGTTGTCCCCCAGCCATGGCGTGGAGCCGTGGGCCTGCCTCCCGAAGACCTCGACCAGCGCCCAGACCGCCCCCTTGTTGCCGAACCATATGTTCGCGGGGCCGCTGGGCTCCGCGACCACCGCGTAGTCGGGCCTGGCGAGGCCCTGGTCTAGCATGTACTTGACGCCGGTCTCGCCCCCCGTCTCCTCGTCCGGGGTCAGCGAGACCTCCACCACGCCCTCGCCCGGCACCCCCACCTCCGCCATCGCGCGGAGCGCGAGCAGGATCGACGCTATGCCGCCCTTCATGTCGGAGGCGCCGCGGCCGTAGAGCCTCCCCTCCCTCACCACGGGCTTGAAGGGGTCGGTGGACCAGCCCTGGCCCGGGGGCACCACGTCGTAGTGGCCGTTCAGGTGGAGCACCGGGCCGCGGCCCTCCCTGAGCCTCGCCAGCACGATGTAGCGCGGGTGGTCGGCGTGCTCGGGGTAGTACCTCTCGACCACGCCCCTCGGGACCTCGTGGACCCTCAGCTCGACGCCCAGCCCCCCGACGAGCTCCTCGACGACCTCGACGAACCTGTCGTAGTCCCGGCCGGGCGGGTTCACCGTGGGCACGCTCACCATCCTGGAGAGGGCCTCGACCGCCCAGCCGGACAGCCTCTCAACGCGCTCCAGGAGCCGGCCCAGCTCGGCCGGCAAGCGGGGCCCCGGGCCCGCCGGCGCCCGCGCAGTATTATAGCGTGGTGGGCGCGGCGTGGAGCGGGTGGCGCGCCCTGAGGGTCGTGAGCCTGGCGCCGGCCGCCACCGAGGCCCTGGTGAGGATCGGGGCGGGCGACGAGCTCGTCGGCGTGAGCGCCTACTGCAGGCCTTGGCTGGACGAGCCGAAGCCGGTCGTCGGGGGCTACGTGAAGGCGTCGCTCAGGCTGGTCAAGAGGCTGGAGCCGGACGTCGTGCTGCTGCAGGGCCCCGCCCAGCTCGGGCTCTACGAGGAGATGAGGAGGGCGGGCTTGCCGGCCCGCCTGCTGCCGCTGCCCGCGACCCTCGAGGGCGTCGCGGACCTGGTGGTCCAGGTGGGGGCCCTGGTGGGTAGGCTTGCGGAGGCGCGGGCGCTGGCCGGGGAGCTGGCGTCCAGGGCCGCGGAGCTCAAGGCCTCGAGGCGCGAGCTGGGGATCAGGCTAGCCGTGGCCTACCTCTGGGGCGACGGCAGCGTAAACCTCGGGGGCCCGGGGACGATAGCCGACGAGCTGATCTACGTCGCGGGCGCCGAGAACCCGGTGCGCGAGCCGGGCTTCGCGCCCGCGGGCCCCGACGACCTGCGCGGCCTCGGGGCCCACGCTGTCGCCGTCAACGTGCCCGAGGAGCTGCCGCCGCGCCGGGCGCTAGCGCTCGTGGGGAGGCTGGCGGAGGCCGCGGGGCTCCCGCGGCGCTGCGTGGCGGCGGTTAGGGAGGCGAGGGCGCCGAACCTGGCCCACCCCGGGCCGTCGCTGGTGGACACCGCCGCGTGGTTCCGGGGCCTAGCCCGCGCCCTCGCCCGGGCCTGCGGCCCGGGGCGCGGCTGACGCGATGCACGCCGGTATGCGGTCGCGCGGCACGAGCTCCGGGCACCTCGGCACCACGGGCTCGCAGCGCCCCTCCAGGTAGTCCTCCAGGCTGCAGGGCTCGCCCCGGGCCCTGGCGTCGGCGAGCACGCACCTGGGGCCCGCGAACCTGAAGATCTCCGGGTGGACGCGGGCCAGCTCGTCGCGCAGCCGCCAGGCGACCATCCT
>WAQM01000156.1 GCA_015520245.1 Pyrodictiaceae archaeon | reverse complement strand
GCCCGCGCCGGCCGCGGGCTCCGACACGATGGTGGTCGAGAGGGTGGAGCCCGGCGCGCCCGCCCCGGAGGCCTCCGAGGTCGAGGAGATGTGCAGGAAGGGCCTGCTGAGCGAGGAGACGTGCGCCAGGCTGCTGGGCAGGGCCTAGTAGCGGAAGAACGCGACGACGTAGGGGGGGTTGCGGACGCTGGACCCGTATGCGACCAGGATTATGGTCCTCCTCTCGAGCCTGTAGCAGGGCGAGGGGACGCCCCGCCCCCGCCATATCTCGTAGACGCCCCTCTTGGTCACGATGGCGGTCCTGTTGGCGCTGCCGAGGTCCCTTATGCACCAGTGGCCGCCCTGCCACCTTATCTCGAAGTGCCTCCTCGAGACCCAGCGGTACGGGTCGCTCACCTCGACGTAGGTCGTGTCCCCCTCCACGTACCAGGTCACCCGCGCCTCCTCGACGCCGACGACGCTCGTCGTGGGGGCGCTGCCCGGCGCGGTGTAGAGGCGGCGCTCGCCCCGCCTCCCGAACACGAGCACCCGCGTGGCCACGGGGACGGCGACCCCCATCACCTCCAGCACCGGGTGCTCGGGGGCGCCGCGGGGCCCCTCGTTCAGCGCCTCGAGCGCCTCCCGGGCGGTGGCGTAGCGGTCCAGGGGGTGCCACTGGAGCCCCTGCACCACGGCCTCGGCGAACTCCCTCGAGACGCCCGGGTTCAGCCTCCTCGGGTCCGGGGGCCTGGGCGGGGGCGCGTGAGGGTAGCCCGGCATGAGCGCGACCGGGTCCCTGCCCGTCACCATGAAGAAGGCGGTGGCCATGGCCCCCCACACGTCGCTCTGCGGGAGGGCGTGGTACTGGTACTGCTCGGGGGCCGTGTAGCCCCCAGCCGAGTAGACCGCCTCGCCGACCCCGCTCACGTTGTAGTAGATCGCCGTGCCCAGGTCGACGAGCTTGGTCCTCAGCGGGTGGTCCCCCACGATGATGTTCTTCGGCTTGACGTCCCGGTGAACGACGTTCCTCGAGTGTAGCGCGTCGAGGGCGAGGAGGATCGCGGTGAGCACCGCCCGCGCCTCCTCCTCGCTCATGGGCCCCTCCGAGGCGACGCGCTCGGCGAGGTTCCGGCCCTCAACGTACTCCTCGACGAGGACGGGGAGGCCGTCGACCTCGAGGTAGTCGCGGAACCCGACTATGTGGGGGTGGCTGATCCACCGGAGCAGGCCGGCCTCGAACCTGGTCTTGGAGACGGCGAGCGGCGACGGCTTGGCCTGCTTGAGGACCACGTAGTCCCCCTCGACCGCGTCGACCCCGAGCCACACGACCCCCATGCCGCCCGCGGCCAGCCTCCTCAGCACCGCGTACGCGCCGGCCTCGCCCCGCACGAGCCTGCCCTCAGCCAGCCCCCTCACCGCCGCCACCACCGCAGAGCCTCAGCAGCTCCTCGAGGGCGCCCTCCCCGCCGCCGGCTAGAAGCTCCTCCACCCTCCTGAGCCACGACAGGCCCCTCCTTGCCTCCTCGACGGCCCTCCTCGTGAGCTCGTCGGGGGCCGCGGGCTCGTGGGCGAGCGCCTCGCCGGCCAGCCTGGAGCCGGTCACCGCCCTCACCCTGCCGGCGAGCACGTCGAGCTCGAGCGCCAGCGCCCTCCTCAGCATCGGGTTGGAGGGCGCCCGGCCCCTCAGCTCAGCGAGCACGCGGGCCCGGGCGCACACGTAGCCCCGCGCCTCCTCGGCGAGCCTCGCCACCCTCATGAAGTCCAGCCTCACCAGGGGCCCCGGGACCTCGTCCACGTAGGCGGGGCCGCCGAGCCCCGCCACCCTGTACACGGCGTCGACGAGCCTCCGGTACCTGGCCTGGTCCAGCCTGCCGGAGAGGTACGCCAGGTCGAGCCTCGCCAGCGCGCTGGCCGCGGCCCTCTCCAGGCTCAGGGTCGGCGCGGCGCTGCCCACGTCTATGACGCCGTCCTCGACGAGGGCGGCTAGGCCCAGCAGCACCTCCGCCAGGGGCACGTCGAGCCTCTCGGCGAGCTCCTCCAGGTCCACCACGACGCTCCTCCTCAGCAGGTCGCCGCGCTCGCGGAACGCCCTCACTATCTCCCTCACCAGCTGCCCCTTGACGGCCTCGTCCACTACAGCCACGGCCGCCCCCGCGCGGCCTGGCGCCGCCCAGGTAAAGCGTACTACCGGCCCCGGGGGCCCCTAGCCGCCGAGGCGCCCCAGCTAGGGGTGGCCAGGCCGGCCTTGAGGAGGCTGAGGACGGTAAGCTACTGCCGCGGAGGCCCGGTCGCCGTCGTGAGGCTGGCCGGCCTGCTCGGCGGCAGGCCGGTTAGGCTCGCGCTCCTGGCGGCCGGCGAGGGCTACGCCGAGGCGGTGGCGAGGGTGCTGGCCCGCGGCCTCCGCTCGATCGCGGCGGGCGAGCCGAGCCTCGAGCCCGCCCGGGGCCTCAAGGGGGTGAAGCTGGTCCTCCACGGGCCGGGCCGCACCGAGATCTACGAGGGGCCCGGGGCCCCGCCGTGGAGGGTCATAGTGGCCCGCGGCATATCCTACCACCTCGTCGCGGTGGCGGAGGTCGGCGACCCCGGGGAGCTCCACTACGCCCCCAACGCGGGGGTCTACGCCCGCGGCGCGGTGAGGGCCGAGGACCCCGTGGCCGCGGGCTACGCTAGCTCGAGGGGCCCGCGGAGGGCCAACGAGGACAGCGTGCTGGTCGCGGGCATAGACGTGTGCTCCGAGGGCGCGAGGGCCAGGCTCCGGCTCGGCGTCGTGGCGGACGGGGCCGGGGGCCTGGGGCGCGGCGACGTGGCCAGCAGCGTGGGCGCCCTCGCGCTGCTCGCCTCCCTCGCCGCCCGGGTGCTGGAG
>WAQM01000155.1 GCA_015520245.1 Pyrodictiaceae archaeon | reverse complement strand
GAGCTGCAGGCGGCGGCCGTGGTCGACAGGCAGCGCCGTGTCAGCCTGGGGCTCAGCCAGGCGTTCATGGTACCGAGCGCGTGGGCCGGTAGCGTGCTGAAAGGCGTCGAGCTCGGCTCCATCGCCGAGGAGCGCACGGGGCGCAGGGGCATCGGCAGGACCCACGGCGTTATAGCCTACCTGACCTCCGGGCTCGTGTCGCGTGGCGACCTAACCTACGAGGCCACCCTGATGGCCCTGGTCCCGAGGCTCAACCCCGAGCTCTACGAGCTACCGGCCGCGGACGAGCTCCTGCGGAGCCTCGGGGGCTAGGCCGGGCGGGCGAACGGCTACATACCCCTCGGCGGGGCCGGGAGCGCGGTGCGCGGGCCGTGGCCGAACCCTTCCGCCACCCGCTGGTGCGCCAGATCCTGGAGCTGGCCAGGCCCGTGTGGGCGCTGGACTACGCGCTGGGCCTGATGTCCTGGGACCGAGAGACCTACATGCCCCCGGAGGGCGTGGAGGCCAGGTCCCTCGCCGCATCCGAGCTCTCGGTGCTGAGGCGCAGGCTGGTACTGAACGACAGGCTGGTCGAGCTCGTGGAGAGGGCGCAGTCCAGGCTTGACGAGATGAACGACTACGAGCGCGGCGTCATCCGCGTCCTCGCTCGCGAGATACGCGTGGCGAGGGCGCTGCCCGACGACTTCGTGGCCAGGTTCGCGAGGACGGTCAACGTCGCGTCAAGGGTGTGGGCCGAGGCCAAGAGGCTCAACGACTTCGACAAGTTCAAGCCGTACCTGGAGGAGGTTGTGAAGCTGGTGAGGGAGAAGGCTGAGAGGCTGGGCTACGACGACCACCCCTACGACGCCCTCCTGGACCTGTACGAGGAGGGGTGGAGGACGAAGGACGCCGAGCGGATGTTCGCGCGGCTCCTGCCCGGGCTCCGGCGCATCCTCGACAAGGTGCTCTCCGACGAGTTCTACCCGCGGAGCCACCCCTACGAGGGGCGCGACTACGATGTCGGCAGGCTGAGGCGGCTGGCTAGGAGGCTCCTGGAGGCGCTAGGCTGGGACTGGAGGAGGGGCAGGCTCGACGAGTCGCCCCACCCATTCACCATGGGCCTGGACGTGAGGGACGTCCGGATAACAGTAAGGTACGAGGGGAGGGACTTCCGGCGGCCGCTCTACGCCCTCCTGCACGAGTACGGCCACGCGCTCTACGACATGCAGATCGACCCGGCCCTGGCGAGGACCCCAGTGGGCGCCGGGGCCAGCATGGGCGTCCACGAGAGCCAGTCCAGGCTCTGGGAGAACGTGGTGGGGAGGAGCCCCTGGTTCGTCAAGGCCGTCAAGCCGCTTGTCGACGAGCACGTTGGCTTCACGCGCGACGCCGACTGGCTGGAGCTCTACCGCTACTTCAACATGGTGAGGCCCGAGCCGATAAGGGTTGAGTCCGACGAGCTGACCTACAACCTGCACATCTACCTGAGGTTCGAGCTGGAGAAGGGGATGGTCGCTGGGGAGGTCAGGGTGAGTGACCTGCCCGAGCTCTGGGACCGGATGATGGAGGAGCTGCTCGGCATAAGGCCCAGGAGCTACTCCGAGGGCGTGCTCCAGGACATCCACTGGAGCCTGGGGAGCGTGGGATACTTCCCGACCTACACCCTCGGCAACGTGATCGCCGGCCAGCTGTGGAGCGTGCTCACCCGCGAGGTCCCCGACATGTACGAGAGGGTCGCCAGGCTTGAGCTGGGCTGGCTGAGGGAGTGGCTAGGCGCCCGCCTGCATAGGTGGGGTAGGACGTACCCGCCGAGGGAGCTCGTGGTGAGGGCGACCGGCGCCCCGCCCGAGCCCGAGCACCTGCTGAGGTACCTGGAATGGAAGTTCCTGCAGTTACCCTCCAAGCTCGAGGGACTGTAGAGCCCTCGCCGCCATGTAGCCGCCCATGATAAAGTAGTAGGCCGAGGCCAGGGCGTAGAGGACGCGGGGCCTGATCCTCACCAGGACCCGGGAGGCGAGAGTGGCCCCCGAGTAGGTGCCGAGCAGGAGGCTGACCGCGAGGGGCCAGTTCACCGCCTCGCGGGCCGCGTGGCCCGCGACGCCGGCTAGGGCCGTGAGGCCTATCATGAGCTTGCTCGTCGCGACGGCCGCGTGGACGGGGAGCCCGACCACGAGGACCAGCATGGGCACCTTTATCACGCCCCCACCT
>WAQM01000154.1 GCA_015520245.1 Pyrodictiaceae archaeon | reverse complement strand
GCCTGTGGGAGAGGCAGGCGGGCGGAGGGGGCGAGGCGGGGCAGCAGGCCGCGTCGAGGACGTCGTAGGCGAGGTGCACGCAGTTGCCGCAGGGGCAGAGCTCGTGGCAGGCGAGCCTCAGCCTGGGCGAGGACCCCGCGTCGGGGAACCCCCTCCCCTCCGGGTCCCTGGCGAGGCTCACGCCGGCGCCGAACACGTAGGGCGCCACGGTGACGCGGAGGCTGTCCACGAGCCTGGCCCTCAGCAGGCTGTATGTGAGCGCCCCGCCGCCCTCCACTAGCAGCCTCCTGACCCCGTACGCGTCGTGGAGTATGGCGAGCGCCGAGGCGAGGTCTATGCGGCCCCCGGAGCCCACCACGTGGACCTCCGCGCCGGCGTCGCGGAGGGCCCTCACGCGCCCCGGGTCGTCCACAGCCGCGAAGACCACGACGTTGCGGGGCCCCTCCCTCAGCAGCCTGAGCCCGGGCGCGCGCTCGGCTATCCTCAGCCTGCCGTCGAAGACGACCCGGTAGTAGCGGGGCGTCGAGGGCTCCGCCCGGGAGCTCAGGCTGGGGTCGTCGGCGAGCACGGTGTTGGCCCCGACGGCGACCGCGTCGACCATGCCGCGGAGGAGCCTCAGCCTGTACAGGTCGTACGGGCAGCTGAGCCTGCTGAAGCCCGTCGACGAGGCTATCCTCCCGTCGACCGTCGCGGTGGAGAACACGGTGACGCTGGGCCTCTCCATGGGGCGGCGCGTCACCCTGGCCTGGGCGGCGCGAGCACCAGGACCGTGGGCTCCTCGGGGAGCTCGTCGGGCGAGAGCTCGACGGTGTTGGAGTCGTGCCGCACCACCCTCCACTTCTTGGCGTAGCGCAGCAGCGTCTCCACGGGCTCCAGCGGCAGCTGCATGCCGGGCAGCCAGTAGTGCATCGGCACGAGGACCCTCGCCCCCAGCTCGCTCGCCGCCTCCAGCGCCTGGCGGGGGTGGAGCGTGTAGACGTCGCCGGCCGGCGCGAGGACGACGTGGGCGGGGCCGAGCCTCCCGGCCTCCTCGGGGCGCAGCGGCCTGCCCAGGTCGCTCAGGTGGACGACGGCGAGGCCCCCCGCCTCGACCCTGTAGGCCACCACGTGCCCCCTCATCCTGCCCTCGAACTCGTCGTGGGGGAGCCTGACGCCGCGGACCCGGAAGGGCGGGAGCTCGAAGTCCCCCTCCCGCTCGCGGACCACCGTGGCGCCGGCCGCCGCCACCGCCTCCACCGCGTTGTGGTCGTAGTGCTCGTGGGTGACGAGCACGTAGTGGGGCCTGGCGCGGGGCGGCTCGAAGCCCACGCCCAGGCTGCCGCCGTCGTGGGGGTCTATGAGGAGGCTGCGGCCCCCGTACTCGAGCTCGAAGCAGGCGTGGAGCCACCACGTGAGCCTCACGCGGCCGGCCACCGGCGCCTCAGCCCCCGCGGAGCGCGTCGTTGAACGCCCTGATCTGCGCCTTCGCCTGGTCCCTGGTGGTCCTCGACACGATGTACTTGCAGCCTATCCTGTCGCCGAGGTAGACGCACAGCAGGTCGTCGTGCTCCAGCTTGGCCACGGCGTCGACGTTGAGCTGGACGGGGAGGTCGAGGGCCCGGGCTATCCTCCTCTCGTAGCCCTTCTGGCTCGGGCTGTGGTAGGCCATGTAGAGGTCCAGGGCCTTGCTGTGGTCGGGGAGCGTCACCAGGCCAAGCCTCCACAGCGCGGCCACGTAGCCGGCCGCCGCCTTGTAGTCCCCGGCCAGCTCGGCTATCCTCCTGAACGTCGGCGCGGCTCCGCGCCTCGCCGCCTCGAGGGTGGCGTAGAGCAGCGAGTACTCGAGCCTGGCCATCTTGCCCTCGTCCACGTCGACGATCCTCTTGGACGCAGCCCTGACCCTTATCCTGGGCCTCGGCAGGGCGTAGGCGCGGAAGTAGACGTAGTCCGCCGACTCGAGCCTCGACTTCAGCTCCCCCAGCCTATCCTGCCTCAGCGCCTCGAGCAGGTCCAGCACCGAGACCACAGGCTCCCGCGCCGCCACGGCGGCCACCCACCCGGCGGCCGCAAGCCTAGAGGCGGCCGCACTTATCAGTGCGGTGGGGGCGGCGTAGCGGGCGGCGGTGATGTGGAATCCGGGAGCAGGAGCCCGCCGCCGGCGGGCCGTGGTGAGCGCATACTCGGCTGAGCCCCCGCCCCGAAGGGTTATGCTCCGGCCCTCCCGCCGCGCCGGCGGGGGCCGGTGTGCAGGGCGGGCCCGTCAGGCTCTGCGGCCTGGACTTCGCCGAGCCCCGCGACCACGTGGTGCGCAGGGCGGCCGTCTACGACGCCGTCCTGGTCGTCGGCGAGGAGTACGTGCTGGTGGACAGGGTGGACGCCTACGGCGTGTTCGGCGTCGAGGCCAGGCTGTACCCGCTCCCCGCGGTCGAGGCCCCCACCATAGTCTCGCTGCTCGGGGTCCTCGGCTGGATCTTCGAGAGGCTCGGGGAGGGGCGGCGCGTGCTCGTCGAGGGGACCGGCGCCCAGTCGGTCATCGCCGCGGCCTGCCTGATAGCCTGGGGCCACAGGCTGGAGGAGGCGCTCGAGAGGGTGAGGCGCGCCGGCATGGAGGTCTACAGCCCGCTCCAGGTGAGGATCCTGGCGATACTCGAGGCCATAGCCTCGGGCCTCGACGTGACCCGGGAGGCCGAGAGGTTCAAGCAGCACGCGTTCACCGGCGGCGACGCCCACACCGCGAGCGTCATCGAGCTCGCCGTGGAGCAGGCGATCCAGCTCTCCCCCGTGCTGCCCGCGTCCCCGGCCCGCGTGTACCAGAGGGTGGTGGAGCCCTCGAGGGCCCCGAGGCTGAACGACGTCGAGGAGGCGGTGCTCGCCGCCGCCCGCGGCCTCGACTCGACGCTCGTGGGCGCCGTGAGGAGCCTCTACCTGGAGCCCGGGGCCTCGAGGCTCCGGGTCCACGTCGGGTGCAGCCTGCTGATGAGAGAGGGCGAGTGCTGGCCGGAGGCCATGGCGGCGGACCACGCGTTCCGCAGGCTGGCGCGCCTCTTCGGCCTCGACGGCGTCGAGTACGTCATGGTGGAGCCCGAGGAGGCGGCGTGCATGGCGTACGGGGAGCGCGACCCCTCGCTGTGCGGGGTGGGGGGCGGTGGCTAGGC
>WAQM01000153.1 GCA_015520245.1 Pyrodictiaceae archaeon | reverse complement strand
CCGTTACAGCCTCTCCGCCCCCGGCCTGCGCTCCCACCTGGCCGAGATGCTCTCGGCCGCCCTGCCCGCGGCCGGCAGCTCCAGCACCAGCAGCTCCAGGAAGGGTGAGACCCTGGCCTCCAGCAGGTGGCCGGCGTAGACCTCGCCGGGGGAGCGCGCCACCACCGCGTGGACGTGGGGGTGGTGGGCCCCGCCGGGCCCCCGCACGCTGTTCCCCGTCAGCGACGCCACCTCGAGCACGTGGCCCTCGCGCGGCTCGACGTCAACGTAGCGGTAGACCCCGCGCTCCCGGTCCAGCACGGCCAGCCGCGCCCGCGAGAAGCCGCCCAGGCCCGTGAACACGGCCAGATCGATGCCCAGCCGGTCCAGCAGGGCCGCCAGGGCGGCCGGCAGCTCCTCGCCCTCCTCGAGGCGGGCCAGCACCGCGCGCCTCACCGCGCCCGAGACGTAGGCCGCCACGGCTATGCCACCCTCGCCCTGGGCCTGAACGCGACCATGTCTACCATGGTGAGGAGGCCCGGCGGCGCCTCAGCGACGGCCTCGGCGAGGCTGAGCACGATGGATGCAGTGGCCGGGTCGCCGGGCGTCCCGCTGCTCCTCCACCGCACCGCGTAGCCGCCGCCCTCGACCACTATCTCCTCGTAGTCCTCGGCGCCGACGTAGGCGTGGAGCTCGATCCTCACCACCTCGCGGTCGCCCAGATAGGCGGCGCCGTAGCCCCTCACCCCCGCCACGCGGCCCGGCTCCACGACGATCCCGGCCGACTCCACCCTCCTGTCCGCGACCACCGGCTCTTGAGCCTCGACCACGCGGGTTGGCTGAAGCCCCATGGCCTCCGAGATCAGCATCACGCTCTCCGCGTAGCCCACGTGGCCCGTCAGCTCACCCCTCTCGAGCTTCAGCCTGTACTCCGCGGGATCCATGCCGACGCCCACCTTCCTCCTGAAGGGCTCCCTCCTCCTCGCAGCATCGAGGCTCCTGACCGCGCGCACTCTCTCCACGAGGGGGACCGTCGAGGCTATCGTGAAGACGAGCGTGTCGAGTATGAAGCCGGGGTTCACGCCCGTGCCCAGCACCGTGGCCCCGTGCGCCCTCGCCTTCTCGTCCAGCTTCCGCGCCAGCACGGGGTAGCGGTACCAGGGGTAGGCCAGGGTCTCGCAGGTCGACACCACGTCAAGCCCCATCTCGATGAGCTTGACGAGCTGCGGGTAGACCTTGTCGAGGAAGCTGCCCGTCGCGTGGACGACCACGTCGGCCCCCGTGAGGGCCGAGGGGTCGCTCGATACCCTCACGCCGAGCCTGCCCGCGCCTATCAGCTCGCCGACGTCCCTCCCCACCAGGCCGGGGTCGATGTCGACCGCGCCCACGATCTCGAAGCCGCGCTCGAGGGCCACCCTCGCCGCCAGCCTGCCTATCGAGCCAAAGCCGTAGAAGCCGACGCGGAGCGGCATTGGGGGGTCGCCGGTCCTCGCCCCGGCGGCGGTCGGTTAAGGCCCTGCCGCCGCTCCCACCATTTTCTCCCAGCATGCATCGCCAGGGGCCACATCAGCGCGTGGTCCCCGCATACGTATAAGTCCGGGGTCCTCTCGAGGCTGGGGTATGAGGCCGGGCTGGGCCCCATCCCCACTAGTGTGGGAGCATGTCCTACCCCGAGGTCCTGGCGGAGCCCGGCAGCCGCGTGCTGATGCTCGGCAACGTCGCCATAGCCCGCGCGGCCCTGGAGTACGGCATCGGGTTCGCCTCCGCCTACCCGGGGACCCCCTCCACCGAGATCGTCGAGGCGCTCGCCTACGCGAGCCGCAGGCTCGGCGCGCCGTACGTCGAGTGGAGCGTCAACGAGAAGGTGGCTTTCGAGGCCGCCTACGGCGCCGCCGCCTCGGGGGTCCCCGCCCTCACCGCGATGAAGCACGTGGGCCTCAACGTGGCGGCCGACCCGTTCTTCAGCAGCAGCTACACGGGCGTCGAGGCCCCCCTCGTCGTCGTGTCCGCCGACGACCCGTGGATGTGGAGCAGCCAGAACGAGCAGGACAACAGGTGGTACGGCCTCCACGCCTACGTCCCCGTCGTCGAGCCCGCGGGGGCCCAGGAGGCGCGCGAGGCAGCCCTCGAGGCGTTCAGGCTCAGCGAGAGGTTCAAGCACCCCGTGCTCCTCAGGACCACGACGAGGGTGTCCCACACCCGGGTGCCGGTGAGGGTCGGGGAGATAGACGTCGCCAGGCTGAGGAGGAG
>WAQM01000152.1 GCA_015520245.1 Pyrodictiaceae archaeon | reverse complement strand
GTACATATTCCTGCTGTACGTGTACTTCGCGCTCGTGCTCGTCATAGCTGCGTTCATGAGCGTCGCGGCTAGGGTCTACGTGACGACGCCGCACGCGGCCACCAAGGCCCTGGCGTACATGCCCATCGCGATTCTGCTGGGCTTCCTGATATACAGGGTGGGGCTCAGCCAGAAGGCGGCGACCCCCATAGCGCTGGTCCTCGTGGTCGCCATGCTGGCGTACGCCTACTTCGTGCCATTCAACCTGGCGCCGCTGCCCGGGCTGACGCTCTACCACACGTGGCTGATATTCCTGGCCCTCTACTCGCTGGTCGCCGCGAGCCTGCCGGTCTGGTACCTGCTGCAGCCGCGTGACTACCTGAACGCCTACCTGCTGTGGAGCTTCGTGGGTATCGCCGCGCTCTCGGCGCTGCTCGCCGCCCCCCTGACCGTGACCGGGCCCGCCTACACCACGTGGGCGCCGCCGATCATCGCCGGCAAGGAGACGCCGTTCTGGCCGGCGGTCGTCCTGCTGATAGCCTGCGGCTCGCTGAGCGGCTTCCACTCGCTCGTGTCGTCAGGCACGTCCTCCAAGCAGCTCGCAAGCGAGCTCGACGCGCTCCTCGTCGGCTACGGCGGCATGCTGACCGAGGGGGCGGTATCGAGCCTGGCCGTGATAACGCCGATCGCCCTGGCCTGGCAGGCGGCCGACTTCCCGCAGCTGCTCGAGGTAATGGGCAAGAGCGAGCTGATACCCGAGTACCAGGAGAAAGGTATCCTGGCGCTCGGCTGGGTCGAGAGGTTCACTTACGGCTACGGTTACATCGCGGGCAAGGCGTTCGGCCTCGGCGCCCTCAACCCGTACGTTGCCAAGTTCTTCGTGATATACGCCAGCATCGCGCTGGCGACGTTCATATTGACTACGCTTGACACCGCGACGAGGCTGTGCAGGTTCACGTGGCAGGAGCTCTTCGACTGGCTCGAGCCCAGGAGCAGGACCCTCTACAAGATCATCACGAACAGGTGGCTCGCCAGCTTCATAGCCGTGGGCTTCGGCACCGCCCTGGCGTTCCCGTACATCATCATCAAGGGCAAGCCCGTCCCGGCCTACGTCGCCATCTGGCCCGCCTTCGCCGGGACCAACCAGCTGCTCGCCGCGCTCGCGCTGCTCACGAGCGCGCTGTGGATCTACCTGGTGCTTAAGGCCCGGGGCGCCGTCAACCTGCTGATACAAGTGCCCGCCATCTTCCTGTGGGTCACGGTGACCGTGGCGCTGGCGTGGTGGCTCGTGGTGGTGGCGCCCGGGCTGCCGGCCGTCCAGCAGTATGGCGCCGGCTCGATAGTCGCGATATCGCTAGTCATCAACATCATGCTGATAGCGCTGTACGCGGCCGCGCTCAGGCGCGGCGCGCCGGTGGCCGCACAGGCGCCCGGGGCTCAGCCGGCCTAGACCCTCTCCCACCTTTTTCCCCTCACGGGCCCCGCGCCACCGCACGGCCGCCAGCCTTCTAGCCGCCGAGCCCCGGGCTCCGCGAGGAGGCCCCGGGATGCCCCTGGCCGGGCTCGAGGCGGTGAGCTTCGCCTACGGGCTGAACCACTACGCGGTCGACGTGCCGTACCGCCGGCTGCTCAGATACTGGCTCGGCGGGGAGCCGGAGCTCTCGCGGCTGGGCGAGCTCGCCGGCCGCGAGGTCTACGAGGTCGCCTACAGGGTCGACCTGCTGGACAGGCCCGTCCTGGTCCAGTGGAGCCCCCTGGGCGACAACCCCGACGTCGCCCTGCTCGACCCGCTCGAGAGGGAGCTGATAAGGAGGCTCGTGGTCGAGCTGGGCGTCAACAGGCCGCCGTTCGAGGGGGGCTCGTGGCACGAGCACTACGCGGCCACGTACCTCGTCGGGGACGCCGGGCTCGCGTGCGTGCTCACCATAACCGTCCAGACCGCCTACGCCCTCTACAAGTACGGCGACGAGCGCGTCCGCCACCTCTACCGCAACCTGGTGGGCGCCTCCGAGCCGCTCATGCTCGGGGCCACGTGGTTCACCGAGGTCCAGGGCGGCAGCGACCTGGGCGCGAACGCCACCAAGGCGGTCAGCGCCGGTGACGGCACGTGGAGGCTCACGGGCTACAAGTACTTCGCTAGCGGCGCCGGCATAGCGGACCTCGCGCTCGTCACGGCGAGGCCCGAGGGCGCGCCGGCGGGGCCCAAGGGGCTCGCGCTGTTCCTCGTCCCCAGGAGGCGCAGGGACGGCTCGCTCAACTACCGGGTGAGGAGGCTGAAGTGGAAGGTGGGCACGGCCGCCGTCCCCACGGGGGAGGTCGAGCTCGCGGACAGCGAGGCCTACCTGGTCGGCGACACCAGGTACGGCATATACTACGTGCTCGAGGACCTCATGGTGTCGAGGCTCGCGAACTCGATGGGCGCGCTCGGCATAGCGAGGAAGGCCTACCTGGAGGCCTACGGCTACGCGGTTATCAGGAGGGCTTTCGGTAGGAGGCTGGTAGAGCACCCTCTCGCGCTGAGAGACCTGGTTGAGGCTGAGGCCGAGCTGGAGGCGATGAACGCGCTAACCCTCTACGCTGTAAGGCTGTTCGACCGGGCGTGGCACTCTAGGCCGCCCTACGACGAGGCCTACCACTACGCCCGCCTCATGACGCACGTCGCGAAGAACCTTACGGCCGAGGCGGCGTCGAGGATAACGGCTACCGCTATGGAGCTGCTGGGCGGCATAGGCTTCCTCCACGAGTTCCCGGTGGAGAGGTGGCACCGAGAGGCCCTGATAACCCCGATATGGGAGGGTACTAGCAACATACAGG
>WAQM01000151.1 GCA_015520245.1 Pyrodictiaceae archaeon | reverse complement strand
GCCGCGTAGGCTAGCGGCGGTGCTGGCAGCGGCGTTCGCGTACAACATGGCGTCTGCAATGTCCGTCAACAGCCTCGTCCTGAGGCTCATCGAGGTCGGCCGCTCACCCGTCGAGGTGTCCTACGTGAACTTCGCCCTCAACGCCCTCTTCATAGCCATGTCGGCGTGGGCGGGGAGGCTCGGCGACAAGCTAGGTAGCAGGAAGCCCCTCGTGGGGCTGGGCCTCGTGGTGCTCGCGTCCTCAGCGGCCCTTGCCGCCCTGGTGTTCGATGCGTCGCCGCTAACGGTAGCGGTGGTCTCGGCGTCGCTAGCGGGGGCGGCGGGGGCCCTGGTCTCGGCCAACGTGACCATGCTGGCGCTGGAGGCCGGCGCCCCAGCGGCGAGGCGCCCCGAACGCGTGCTGGCCAGGTTGGGCTTCGCCTCGGGGGGTGGTTGGGCGGCGGGCCTTGCCCTGGGCTCGGCGGTCTCGGCGGCCTACGGAACCTCGGTGAACTTCCACGTGGCGGTCGCGGTCGCGACCCTGGGGCTCGCGACCCTCGCGGCAGGCGTGAAGGGTCCCATGATACCGCTCGAGAGGCTCCATGCGATCAAGCCGCCGTCGCCGTTCTACGGCTTCGTGGACCGGGTCAAGATGGTCTACGCCCTCATAGTCGAGCCGCCTAAGCTGGGGGCCAAGGTCAGGCGGGGCCTCGAGGACCCGCTACTGCTTACGTTAGTCGCGGTCCTGGTCGCATTCAGCGGCATAGGGGTGTTCTTCACGCAGGTGCCCGTATTCTTGCGCAGGGTCCTGGGCATGGGCGACGCCGAGGTCTTCGCGGCCTTGTCAGTTCACAGCTTGACGTCCACGGCCTCGTTCACGTTCATACACCGGTTGGTGGAGAGGCTCACGCCGGCCAGGGCCCTCACTCTAGCGTTGCTGGTCCGCGCGGTGGCCTTCGCGGCGCCGCCCGTGGTCGCGCTGACGGCGCCCCAGGCCGTCCCCGCGATCTTCTTGGCCACGGGCTTCACGTGGTCGATGATAAGCGTATCGATGAACAGCATAGTGGTAGCGATAAGCGAGGAGGAGCGCAAGGGTGAGAGGCTTGGCCAGCTCACGTCGATGACCAGCCTCGGCCTGCTGGTGGGCTCGGCGGCGAGCGGCCTCCTCGTCGAGGCGCTGGGCTTCCACACAGCGTTCGTCTCGGCGGCGGCGCTGGAGGCGGTGGCAGCCGCGATCATATACCTGGCGGTCGGCGCCGGCCGGACCCGGGCGCCATGAGGGCCCGCACCGAGCTGGTACCGTGCCCCGCCAACCTCTACGCGCTCTCGGCGGACCCTTCGGCCTGCCTGCTGGTGGTTCCCGAGGGGGTAAGCGTGGAGCGGCTGGCCTACCAGACGGTGGTCGAGGCTAAGGGGGTTGAGAGGGCCAGGCCCGGCGAGGTCTCAGTGGCTCCCCGCGATAGCGCGCTCGGCGACACAGCCTGGCTTTCGGAGAGGATCCGCGAGCTGTGCCGGGAGGACCCCCGCACGCGCGTCTACCTCGACCTGGCTATGGGGCGCGCCGAGCTCTACCAGTTCTACCGCAGGCACGGTAAGTTCCCGGTACATGTCCTGCGCGACGCCGGCGCGCTGACGGAATGCACGGTGCTCCTCAACCCGTTCTGGCTGGCCAGCTGGGAGAGGGAGATGGTCGCCCTCTCGTCAGCTAAGATCGTGCTGTCCGTCAGCGACGCGACCGCAGCCGGCAGCGTGCCACTGATAGGCGAGCTCTCGGCGGCCGGCGTAGCCTACGGCTTCGGCACGGGGGCTCGGGGCGGTCTCGTGGTAGACGAGATGAGGGCAGCCGTGATGATGCTCAGGTACAGCGCGGGCAAGGTCGACGAGGAGAGGGTGGTGCGAGACCTCTTAACAGCGGCTGAGAGGGTGCTCGGGCGGGCCGTGGAGGCCCGCGTCCGCGTTCGCGTGCTCGCAGGCTCGGTGTGGGAGACGCTCGTCAGGTATGGCTTCGCGTCGTACGAGGCGGTCGTGGAGCGCGGTCGCGAGCTTCGGCTACTCACTTGGGCGGGGTGAGGATGGGCTCAGGCGCCTCGAGGCTCCTGGAGAGCCTCTCCTTCGCCTGCTCTATGTATGACAACACGGCATCCGGCGTTAGCGTCTCGGCGAACTTTAGCGCCTTGTCGACGAAGTACGTGAGGAGCATTCGCAGCACGGCATATTTAGCGCCCCTCAGATAGAACCTGGACATTATGTCCTTGCTCCAGTACGCTGAGTGTCTGAGCATTGCTATCAACAGCTCGGCGTGCTCGCGAGTTACGTTAACCGAGCGGAACCAGTCGCTGCGCCTTAGCGCCCCCAGGGGGACGAAGAACATGGGCACCAGGAGCGAGCGGTACGGCCTCAGCCTCTCCACGAGCTCTATGGTCTTGACAACGTCGTCCGGCGTTTCGCCGGGCATGCCCAGTATTATCGTTGCGGCCGGTATGATGTTGTGATCGTGCATTATCGCGAACGCCTCCTCGACCACCTCGGGCCACTTCTCGGGCGGGTATGGTGCTGCCTTGGCTGGCATCACCTTCCTCGCCAACCTCGGCGACCCCGTCTCCACGCCCGTCTGGACCCCGAGGTAGTGCTGGTTACCGTCGTAGAGCAGCTCGGTCAGCCTGGTTACCAGCTTGAACCTACGCTGGGCGACGACAACGGCGGCAAGGCTGACGTGGCTCCACCCGACCACTTTATAGTACCGCTTGACCAGCTTGTGGAGCTTGATCACGGCGTCAGGATTGGGTATGACGCCGCTCGCGCCGTAGAGCAGCACGTCCTCGCTGTGAAGTATGCCCTCCGTCACGCCGGCCTGCGCGTTCACCTTCACTTCGGCCTCGATCTTCTCAAGCGGTATGTGGCGTAGAGGCCTTAGGGTCACGCTGCAGAACTTGCAGCCGCGCGGGCAACCTCTCATTATCTCGACGAGCCCATTGACGCTTGGCGCCCTGATGACCGGGATCTCGTCTAGCCTCGGGCTCTCGCGCGGGCCCACGGCGACGTAGCGCGGCAGGGGCCTGCCCTCGAGTATGCGTTGGGCCAGCTCGACGACCACCTTCTCAGCCTCACCCTCAACTATCGTGTCGACTAGGAACCGTTTGACGTAGTGGGGCACGTACAGCCACTGCCAGGCCGCGGGCCCTCCCACCACGACCTTGAGGCCGGGGTTGTGGCGGCGCTTAACCTCGGCCACGCGCTGTATGAACCTAAGGAACGACTTCCTGTTGACCGGCTCGCTGCCCGTTACCAGCCACCACTCGCTGCTGGGCGGGTTGAAGGCAAAGTAGTCGTGGTGGCCTATTAGTACGGCCTTGGCCTTCCTCGCGTACTGGGGGACGTAGTCCGGGTCTATGACCGCGGCCCGGAAGCCCGCCTCCTGGAGTGCGGCCTCGATCTTTCTGAGCCCGTAGGGGGCCTGCTTGGGCCTGCCGTACTCGTCGACGGGAGGCTTGGGGGCCGCGATCCACATCCACAGCTTCTCGGGGAAGAGCACGGCGGGCCCCGTGGTCATGAAGCCTATGAACTCCTTGCCATGATGGTTGCTCATGAGGCTCCGGTCAACCGTTATGACGAAGTCTATGTCGAGGAGCTTGACCATGTGGGCCACCCCGTCTAGGCGTGGACCTCCCTGCGGGCGCGGAAGGCGTAGCCCTCTTCGACGACCACCACAGTAGCGGCGAATGCGCTCTGAACGGCTTCGCGGATCACGTCGATGCACTCCTCGAAGCGGCCTCGCGGTACGACTATCGCCAGCCGCCTTGCACCCTCCCGCAGCTGCTTGGCGACTATCGCGAGTAGGCTCCCAGCTTCGCGGTCGCCGCAGTCCGCCAGCTTTACCGCGGCGTCGACCTCCTCCGTTAGCTCCATGCCTTGCCCCCGCCCCTCCCCCTAAGGCCTAGCCCTCTCAGAAATCCTTACTGGTGAGCCCACCATGGAGCGCGTGTAGTAGCGCCCGCCTGGCCTTCTCGAGGACGTTGGGCGCGACGGCCATCACGAAGGGTAACATGTACCTAGGCTTGGCCGCTTCCTCGACGACCCTCCTCTCGCCGCCGGCGTCGAGGTACGCCTCAGCAACCATCTTGGCCCGGGAGGGCGTGTCGCGCGGGCTGTAGATGGCGCTGTAATAGACGCCCATCACGAGGTCCCAGGCGGCCTCCTCGACGCTCCTCAGCGGCCGCGCCTGCTCCACATCAACCAGCACCAGCGAGCCTACCCGGTCGACCACGAAGTTGGAGGGGTTGGTGTCCCAAAGGCTCACACCCTTGCGGTGGAGCTCGGCCAGTAGCAGCCCGAGGTCCCGGTACTGGGGCGGTACGCTGGACCTCTTGAGGAGCGACGCGAGGTCCGTTCCCTCAACGTAGCGGAAGGCGGCTCTCAGCCTGCGCGGGTCGACGAGTATCGGCTCGTGCACTTTGAACCCCAGGTCCGCTAGCTTGTACGAGTACTCAACCTCGGTGGTAAGGCGCCTGCGCGCGCTTAACTTGGGCCTCGGCAGGTGCAGCGTGAGGATCGCCGCTACGAGCCACTTAGCGGCGATGGGTGAGCGATAGTCCTTCACCACGGCGGTGACGAAGCTTCCGGCGGCCACCTTACGGGCGGCGCTTACCCCGATCCGCTTGACGGCGGCGATCGCTCTGGCTACCCCCGTGATGGCGTAGAGCTGGTCCTCGAACCTAACGAGCTTGACGGCCACGGGCGCGTCGCCAACCCTCACGCCCGCTAGGGGGTCGCGCAGGAGGGGGTGGGGCCTGGCGCTAAGCCCCTCAGCTATCAGCTGCGGCGTTACCAGCTGGTGGACGAGCGAGACGTCGATCACCGCGCGCGCCAGGCTGGCGGGGAGCCGCAGCTGCGTGGCGACCCTCTCCCCGAGGGGCGCCAGCCTGGCCCTCAGCCCCTTCAGCTCCAGCCCCAGCCTCCTGGCGGCGCGCAGCCCGGCCGCGACCAGGGCTTGCGGATTCGCCGTGAGGACCGCGCTGTAGACCAACTTCAGCCAGGGGTAGAGCCTGCACAACCTAGCCATCCTCACCAGGAGGGGTGTGAAGGCGGGCATCGTGACGCGGTGGGATGCCTCACCGAAGAGCCTGGTGAGGCTCGCGGCCTCCTCCCTGTAGACCCTCTCGACGTACTCCTCGGCTGCGTGCTCGACGTCGCGGGCGTGAGGGCCCTCGGCGCTGAAGCGGCCGAGCAGCAGCGAGGCTAGCAGCTCGCCGTAGGCGGAGCAGCACGCGTCGGCGCGTAGCGCTTCGAGGGGTAGGCCCCGCTCGCCTCCCACCAGCAGCTTCAGGGTGACGGCGCCGCCCGCGACTCGCAGCTCCGTCTCGCCGGCCACGGATGCGCCCTCCCGCGCTTGAAGGCGGGGCCGGCCCTTGAAATACCCCCGGAAGGCCCCGGCGGGTCTGGCGGGGGCGTCCACTTGATCGAACCCCGGCTGCTCGACGAGGCCGTAGCGATGGCCCTCCGCGAGGGCGCATCCTACGCTGAGGCCCGCTACCACCGCGTCACCGACTTCACCGTGGTGGCCAGGAACGGGCGCGTGATCTCAGCGGGGCTCGAGACGTCGGAGGGCGTGGGTGTGCGCGCGCTCCTCGACGGCGCGCTCGCTTTCGCGGCGACGGCGGGCCGGAGCCGCGAAGGCATCCTCGACGCTATGAGGAGGGCCCTGGCCCACGCCAGGGCGACGCGGCCCCGCCATAGAGTACACAGGATGTCGGAGGAGCGCGTCGGGAGGGCGCGCGTCGAGGCGGTGGCCGTCAAGGGCTTCGACCAGATGGGCCTGGAGGACAAGCTAAAGCTCCTCGTCGACGAGCTATGGCGTACCGCGCGCGGGGCGCTCCGTGAGGCCAAGCTGTCGGTGCTGACGGTCGAGTACGTCGAGAGGGTTGAGGAGAAGCTCGTCATCACGAGCGACGGGGGGTTCGTCGAGTCGCGTACCCCCAGGGTGCTGCTGGAGATAGGCGTGACCCTGACCCACCCTCAGAAGGGGACCATCCAGCGGGTCCTGGAGTACGGGGCCGTGGGTGGCCTCGAGCTGCTGGACCAGTGGAGGCCGGCGGAGGCGCTGGTGGACGAGCTAAGGAGGCTAGAGAGGGTGCTGCTGGAGGGCGTCGAGCCCCCCAGGGACCGCGTGCCCGTCGTGCTGGGCAGCGAGGTCGTGGGCCTCATCGTACACGAGAGCGCCGGGCACCCCATGGAGGCGGACAGGATCTGGGGCCGCGAGCTAGCGCAGGCTGGGGCGAGCTTCGTTAAGCCCGAGATGCTCGGCCGGGAGAGGGTGGGTAACGAGCACGCCACGGTGGTCGACGACCCGACGATACCGGGCAGCAACGGGTTCTACCTCTACGACGACGAGGCGGTGCCCGCTAGGCCCCGCTACATCTACCGCGAGGGAATCATAAACGAGCCCCTGCACAATCGCTGGAGCGCGGCTCTGTTCGGTACGCGGAGCAACGCTGCCGCGCGCGCCATGGACTACGCCAGTGAGCCCATAGTTAGGATGGCCAACACGTACCTCACGCCCGGCGACAGAAGGTTCGAGGAGCTCCTCGAGGAGGCGCGCAACGGCGTCTACATCCGCTCCTACATGG
>WAQM01000150.1 GCA_015520245.1 Pyrodictiaceae archaeon | reverse complement strand
CCCCCAGCTTGGCCGCCAGCAGGCGGTAGTACTGGGGCACCGGGTTGCGGGCGCCGCATTCGGCGCGGCAGAGGCCGAGCGTCCTCATCTTGTCGCAGTTGTAGGTCATGTACTTCTTCATCGAGCCGCGGAGGCCGGCCAGGTGCTCGACCTGGTACCTCGTCACCCTCTCGTTGAAGTCCGGCAGGTTGCGGAACACGTCGACGACCTGGTCCACCTCGGCCCCGATCTGCAGCAGGAAGGTCGCGAGGGCGAAGCGCTCCTGGTGCGAGAGGTTCTCGCCCCTCCGCGCCCGCTCCAGGATGTCCTTGATGCAGGGCGGGAACGCGTCCTCCACTATGACGCCCCTCTCGACCCGGACCCGGGGCGCCCTCGGCCCTGCCACCCTCGGCCTCCTGGCCTCGCCGGCAAGCCTCCTCACCTCCTCGACGAGCTCGGCCGGTAGCTCGGTCGGCGGCAGCCGCTGCGCCAGGGCCTCGACGTGGTCGGCCACGGCCTCCTTGACCAGCCTGACCGCCCTGGCCTTGTCGAGGTAAACGAGGCCGCCGCGCACGGGCAGGTTGACGGGCCTCCACGCCGGGTCGCCCAGGAGCCTGCGCGCGCGCCTCACGTACTCGACGAAGTGGACCGAGTACTCGTAAACCTTGTATATCGTCACAGCCCCCACCCGGGCCACCGCGACCTTCACGGGCTCCTCGAGGTACCTCATGCTCCTGATGCCGACCGCGTGGGCCACCGCCTCGACGACGCGGCCGGGCTCGTCGCCGAGCAGCCGGTAGGCCCTCTCCGCCTCGGCGAGGGCGAGCCTCGAGAGCAGCCAGCGGTCCCCCGCGCTCCTCGCGAGCGCGAGGCCCCCGTAGAACGAGACGAGCTCCTCGTGCAGCAGCTCGCGCGGCGGCGGCGCGCAGGCCCTGCGCAGCGCCTCCCTGACGCGCTCCAGGGCCAGCTCGGCGAGCTCGCGCCTCCCCAGCAGCACGGCCAGGTCCGAGACCCCGAAGCGCGCCCTCAGCGCCTCCCACGGCTCGAGCAGGAACGGGTACCTCCTGGCGTCGACGACGACCGCGCTGGCCGCCTCCAAGACCTTACCTTGCCCCTATAAGGCGCTCGCCCGTGGTACCGGGTTAAGCCTGGCGCCGGACGGTGGCCGCCTTGCCGCTGAAGCGCAAGGAATCGATGACCTCCTTCGACGTCGCGTCGGTGGTCCGGTGGGCCGGGAGGCTGCGCGGGGCCAGGCTGGCCAACGTATACCTCGTGGGCGCAACGTTCCTGCTGAGGTTCAAGGGCGCGGGCGACGTCAGGATCGCAGTGGAGCCTGGGCGCAGGCTGCACCCCACGGCCTACGACGCGCCCGAGAAGCCCGTGCCGCCGCCCCTCGTGATGGCGATCAGGAAGCGCGTGAGGGGCGCGGTCCTCGACTCGGTGGAGCAGCTGGGGTTCGACAGGGTCGTCGCACTGAGGTTCCGCAACGGCTACTCGCTCGTCGCCGAGCTGGTGCCCCGCGGCGTCCTCGCCCTCCTCGACCCCCAGGGCAGGATCGTGGTCGCCACCGAGTACCGAGAGATGAGGGACAGGTCCGTCAGGCCCGGCACCGCCTACAGCCCGCCGCCCCAGCCCCCCGTGCATCCAGAGTCCCTCGACGCCAGGCTGCTGGCCGAGAGGGCCCGCGCCAGCGGCCGGAGGGACGCGGCGCGGGCCCTCGTGGTGGGCCTGGGCTACCCGGGCGAGGCGGTGGAGGAGGCGCTGTTCCGCGTCGGCCTCACGCCCTCCTCGCCCGTGGACGAGGTCGTCGCGGAGGCCGAGGCGCTGGCCGAGGAGTTCAGGAGGCTGCTGGAGGAGGCCGGGCGCGGTCGCGCCTACCTGCTCTCCGAGGCCAGCGCCCCAATCACCGTGGTGCCGTTCGAGCCCCGGGGCCTCCGGGAGGCCTACGGCGTGCAGGTCGCCGAAAGGCCGCTCGAGGAGGGCTTCGACGCGTACTTCGCCGAGCTGGCCCGGGTGCGGGCGGCCGAGGAGGCCGCGCGCCGCATAGCGG
>WAQM01000149.1 GCA_015520245.1 Pyrodictiaceae archaeon | reverse complement strand
GCCGCCAGCTCGCGCAGCAGCGGCGTGAAGTCCGTTATGTCCTTGGGGTAGCTCCTGAAGAACACGACCTCGAAGCCGAGCTCCTCTGCGTACCTCCTAGCCCCCTCGGCCACCATCCTCGAGAACTCGTGCTCCTTGTATAGTATAGCCACGCGCCGGGCCTCCGGGTCCAGCTCTCTGACCATGTCCAGGACGCTGGTGAAGTAGCGGCTGGCCGGTGTTAGAACCTGGACCACGTACCTGTAGCCCTGCATGAATATCTTGTCGCTCGCGCCCCCGTGGCTCACCATGATGACGCCATACTGGTCGGCTATCGGCGCCGCCCGCATCGTGAACCCGGAGCCGTAGGGCGCCAGCATGAACTTAACGCCGTCGACCGTTATGAGCCTCTCCACGAGGCTGGTCACCCTCTCGGGGCTCGACTCGTCGTCGTAGTACTTCAGCTCCACCAGGTACCTCTTGCCCTTGACCACGACGCCCCCGTTGTCGTTGATCCACATCACGGCGGCCAGCGCCCCGACGAGGGCCTGCGTGCCCTCCGTGGCGTACTTGCCCGACAAGCTTATCGGCATCCCTATGACGATCCTGCCGACCGCCTCCTCGGCCGGGGTCTGCGCTGCCGGCGTCGGCGTCGTAGCAACGGTCGCTGGGGTCACGGGGGGCCGCGGTGCCGAGTACAGCACCGCAACGACCGCTCCTACGATGATCACTAGCGCGACGATCGCTGCCAGGAGGGGCCTCGAGATCGCCCTCACGGCCGCCCCACCCCTAGGGCTCCGTCACACACCCTCACCACACGGGTTAAACGTGTTCCACGTGGCCGCGTGGGGCCGAGTCAGCTGCGCCGCCGCCCGCCGCGGGGTCGGGTACAAGTCCCCCGGCTCCCGGGTTCTCCTCGGGGGCCGGCGTGTCCGTAGACGTGAGGCTCGCCAGCGTCCGGGAGGGCGAGCGCGGGCTCTACGAGGCCGAGCTGGACGTCGTGTACGGCGGCCGCAGCTACCGGGTCAGGGTGTGCAGGCTCGTCAGAAGGCCCGCGAGCGTCAGGAGCTCCATGAGGGGCGAGCACCTTGTCGTCGAGCTGTACGACGATGAATCGAAGATCATAGCCACGTGCTGCATACACCGCGGCCACCTGGAACGGGGCTGCATGGACTGCCCGTCGCTGATACCGCCGCCGCGCTAGCCTAGCTCCGGCGCCTGGGGCGGCCCTGGCGCGCACCTGCGCAGCAACCTCTTGGCCGCTGACACGAGCCTCCTCCTCACCCTCTTATCGTCCGCCAGGTACGAGGGCAGGTCGTAAACGCCCTCCACGCCGTAGTCGTACGCGAACAGCGCCAGCTGCGCCCGGATGTCGCTAGGCGCCCGCTCAACCACGTGGCGCACGCACTCGTTTCGCGCTACGTAGTCGACCACTGCTAGCGCCTTGTCGTCGCGGACCCCCAGGCGCTCGCGCAGCTCGCTGTAGAGCTCGTCCTCCAGCCTGCCGCGCGGCCTCACGACCGCTGGGCTGTGGGCGCTGCGGCGCGCCCTCCCGGGCTCCTCGCCCTGCTGCGCAGGCGCCGGGCCGTAGTACAGCTCGAGCTCCTCAAGGACGGTGCCACACGAGGCGCAGACCACGCTATGCGAGCTGATCACGAGCCTGGAGGAGCCGCAGTATGGGCAGCGCGCCAGCTGGCTCGGGAACGCTACCTGCATGCGCGCGCCCGTGTGAAGGCCTTCCCGGTATGATGCTTTAAGGCGATAGGGTACTGGTGCCCTGCGGGAGCGAGCTGACCGAAACTAACCGCGCTGCTCTTTTAATCCGTGAGCCGGAAGGCGCAAGCGGGGCCCCGGGATGAGCTACCAGGAGTACGGCATTGGCGCCACGGCCGTCGGCCTCAGGGGCAGGGACTACGTCGTCCTAGCGGCCGAGAAGAGGGTCAGCTACGGAGGGTTCGTGGTCAGCAGGGCAGGTAAGAAGGTGTTCAAGATAACCGACTACCTTGGCATAGCCTGCGCCGGCCTCTTCGCCGACATGCAGGCCATAAGCAGGATACTGGCGGCGGAACTAGAATACCATAAGTTGGTTTCTGGGCGGCTCCCCACAGTCCACGCGTCGGCCAGGCTCCTCGCCGCCATACTGTACGCTAACCGCTACTTCCCCTTCGTCTCCGAGATACTGGTGGGGGGCATCGAGCCCGACGGCACCACGAGGCTCTACGTAATGGACCCGGTGGGTTCGCTCATAGAGGACGACTACGCGGCGATAGGCTCAGGTGCCCAGATAGCCATAGGCATACTCGAGCAGGGCTACAGGAGCGACATGGACTTCGAGGCGGCCAGGAAGCTAGCCGTGACGGCCGTGAGGGCCGCTATAGAGAGGGACGCCATCTCGGGCGACGGCATTGACCTGCTCATAATAAGGAGGCGCGATGGCGTCACCGAGGCTGTTGAAGAGTCCGTACCCGTGACCTAGGCCTCAAGGCGATGAACGTGGACGTTCGCAAGCTCGAGCGTTTGCAGCGCGCGATCGCGGAGCGGCTCAGTGTGAGGCCTCTCGACGTCGACCGTGTTAGGTACGTGGTCGGCCTCGACGTCGCCTACTCAAGGGCCTACGGCGGTGTCGCTGCCGCCGTCCTCGTGGACGTGGCCCGCGGCCGCATGGTGGAGCTCTCGTTCGCCGTGGGCGAGCCGCCGTTCCCGTACGTACCCGGGTTCCTGGCGTTCCGCGAGGCGCCGCTCCTCTACACGGCCGTGAGCGGCCTCAGCCGCGACTTCGACTTGGTGATGGTCGACGGGCACGGCCTGGCCCACCCTAGGAGGGCGGGTATAGCATCCCACCTCGGGGCGGCCCTCTCCAAGCCGTCGATAGGCGTGGCGAAGAGGAGGCTCGTGGGCCAGGAGGTTAGCGAGGGGGGCAAGACGTATGTGGTCCACGCTGGCGAGAAGGTGGCGGTCGTGCTGCAGCTAGGCCGCAGGAGGCTGTACGTGAGCCCCGGGCACATGGTGGACCTGGAGACAGCCGAGCGCCTGGTCAGGAGGTTGACACCGCCCGGCTACACCTACCCCCTACCCTTGCACCACGCCGACCGCGTCTCCAAGGACGTGGCCCGCAAGCTTGATAGGGGCACGCTGAGTCCGAGCGACCTAAGGAGGTTACAATGAGCGGTACGCCGGCCGACAACGCAGCGAGGGTGCCGTGGCTGGAAAGGCACGTGAAGGCGCTGACAGCAAAGCAGCTAGTCGACTTGTTCAAGCGGACGTATGTCCCGACCGACGACGAGATAGTGGCCTACGTGGGTGAGCGCTATCGTAGGCTGAAGCCCCCGAAGCACCGCGACAGGCTCAGGCGGAGGATACTGTTCGAGTACAAGAGGCTCGAGCTGGTCTACAACATAGTCGTCGCTAAGCTCAGGGAGATAGCGAAGCTCCCGCCCACGCGGCTCATGGATGACTTCCATAGGGTGCTGGTCGAGATGTTCGTCGGCCAGGCCTACGACGATGCCCTAGCCCGCGTCAGGAGGGCCATCAAGCTTGCACACGAGTTCTGGTCGCAGTACCGGCTGCTCATACTGTCGGCGACGGATCCCGACGAGGCCAGGAGGTTCCGCAAGGAGGGGTGCGGTAGGATACTGTCCCTCGTCAGGAGGATGAGGAGGCAGCTCGAGCTCCTCAGACGCATACGGGAGGAGGTTATCAAAACCCACGTCATAGCCGAGGGGCTCCCCGTGGCCGTCGTGGCGGGCATACCCAGCGCCGGCAAGTCAACGCTCGTCCGTAAGCTGTCAACCGCCGAGCCTGAGGTTGCCGACTACCCGTTCACAACGAAGACCATCATTGTGGGCAAGGTGGCTTACCGCGAGCTGCGCTTCTACCTCGTCGACACCCCCGGGCTTCTCGAGAGGCCTATCGAGAAGCTCAACGAGATCGAGCGTAAGGCCCTCGCCGCATTGATGACCCTGCCCGACATCATAGTCTTCCTGTTTGACCCTACTGCTGGGAGCTACGTTGACGTCGATGGCCAGCTCTCGCTGTACAGGTCCGTGAGGCGGCTCGCCGAGGAGCGGGGGGTCGACGTCATCCCTGTGGTGAACAAGATCGACGCGGCGGACGGCCCGCGGCTAAAGGCCATCGAGAGCTCGCTTGAGGTTAAGCCTCTGCGCGTGTCGGCCCTACACGGTCTGAACCTCGACAAGCTGCTGGAGGAGCTCTACAAGAGGCTCAAGCCGAGGGTCGGAGCCTAGCGCTGAAGCCCTATGCCCTTCACCTCGGCCACGAAGGGCTCGTCCTGCCGGCCCTGCACCCTGATCTCCACGCCATCCACAATCCTCTTGACGACCTCAATGTTCGTCACCGCGTGGAGCGTGAGGCGCGCCCCACCCAGCAGCGAGGTGCCCTGCGCTAGCGCGGCGAACGGTATCAGCATGTCCGAGGCGTGCCGGTCGAGGGCCATGCCCGTGCGCAGGTCCTGCACCAGCTTCTCCGCAGCCTCCCTCCCCACCTGCTCGGCGGGCTTGCCCTTAGCGCCTAGCGCATCGCCGCCGAGCACCGAGTTGCGCGTTAGCGCCCACAGGACGACACCGCTGCCCGGGCCTAGGTGCGGGTCGCGGCCCGGCTCGTAGTACTCAACGTCAACGTGTACCGGCACCTGCGGCAGCTCGCGGCGCAGCACCTCCTCGGCGCTTCTCGCCTGCCTCAGCGCCACATGACTGGGCAGCCTGACGGCGTGCGACAGTCCCTCGACCGCCACCACGTCGCCGCGCTCGACCAGCCTCACCGGCTTGAGCGCGCCCGGTGGCTCGCGGACTCTGAACGTAACCACCCCGCCTCCGCGCGGGTAGTGGCCGCGCCTGCGTAGCTCCACTTCGAGCTCAAGGCCGAACCTGCTGAGCAGCCTGGTCAGCACAAACCTGACGTAGTCTATTGGCGGGCTCCAGGGCACGTCGGTCCCGCCCCGGACCGTGATCTCGACGGGCTCCTCGAGGAAGGGGAGCACAGGCAAGACTGCTTGAAGCACTAGGGTCACGCTGCCCGCCGTACCTATATCGAACGTGTACCTGCCGCCTCTGAGCCTCGAGGGTACGAACTTGAGGCTGGTCGAGCCCAGGTACAGGCCCTCGACCTTAGCCCCGCAGAGCGCCGCTACCGCTCTCACCGCTGTCATGTGCTGCCTCTGTAGGCCCGGGTTAGACCTCTTGGCCCTGATGTTGATTATGCGCACGGGCTTCCCTAGCACCGCCGAGAGCGCTATGGAGGTCCTCAGTATCTGGCCCCCACCCTCCCCCATACTACCGT
>WAQM01000148.1 GCA_015520245.1 Pyrodictiaceae archaeon | reverse complement strand
GCCCAGGCTTGAGGCCGGCCTGCTCAGCCTCCAGGACGAGAGGCCGCACGCCCTCGCGCACACGAGGCTCGCCACGCCGACCGCCACGTCAACGACGAGCCCGTCGCGCTCGACCGTGGCCACGAAGGGCGCGTCGACGAGGATGCAGTCGCACGCCCTCGCCGAGCGGTAGACGGCCAGCAGCCTGGCGGGCTCCGCCAACAGCTCCTCCACGGGTACGAGCTCCCAGCCGGCCTCAAGCCTGGGCACCGTCCCGCGCCCGCGGGCCCCGGCCGACCCCGGCCCGGTTAAGCGTGACCCGTGGGGCCTCGGCAGCCTGGTTACCGCTCACCGGCCGGGCCTCGCTCCTTACACTGCTCGTCACCGGCCCGCAGCTCCACGAGCCAGGAGAGGCGCGGGGGGAGCTTAACGCAGCCCTCGATCACCACACGGCCCGCCTCCGCGTAGGCCTCGACGCCCTGCCTGCGCAGCCTTCGCGCGAAGTAGACCGCTAGGGCCTCGTCGAGCAGCTCGGTGAGGGCCCGCGCCCTGTAAGTCAGCGGGGCCACGCGCTCGAGGAACCCCTGCTTGACTAGCCTCTTGACCAGCCTGGTCGCTACGTTCCTGCTGCCCAGCAGGGGGGCCAGGAGCTCCACCGCCTCGCCCAGGTTGAAGGCCGCGCCGCCGTAGACGCGCCACAGCAGGTAGTAGGCGAGCATCTCGCGGCGCCGCGGCCAGCGCTTGATCATCGGCGCCTAGCCCTGCTCCTCCTCGTACAGCTCGACCACTATGCGCGCCCGCACTCGGTCGGTCGAGAAGGGGGGAGGGGACTCGCCCAGGTCCACGGCGAACACGACCTGGTTCCCCATGCTGTCCCTGAACCTCACCTCGGCCACGTACCTCTTCCTGAACCCCTCCTGGAAGGCCTTCATGACCGCCTCGTATATCCTCGTCAGCGCCATCTGCAGCGCTACCGGGCTCGTGAAGTCCTCGGGCCGCAGCTGCAGCGCCTGGAGCCCCGAGATCACCTGGCCCACCCTCGCCTCGCCCTCGAATACCGCCAGCCTCCTCGGCTGCTCCGCCTCCTCGGACAATGCGCAGCACCCGGCGGCTACAGCCTCGTGGAATCCTTAAAATAGTGTGCAAGTGGGGTAGCCCGGTCTAGGAGTGGCGGTAGCGAGGAGGTACCGGGCGCCATGCGCGTCTACATCGTCGACCACGCCACCGGGGCCTACGCGCTGAACGAGAACAAGGAGCTGGTCGCGTACGAGCACGGCCCTAAGAACCTCGATGACATGGTGGAGGAGGCGCTCAAGGTCGAGCGGGGCGAGCCCACGGCGGCCCTACTGCGCCTGCTCGACAAGCTGAAGGAGATGGGCATCAAGGAGGTCGTCGTGGAGCACTCCGACGTGGCCAAGCACGTGTCCGCCCGCGGCTTCGAGGTAAAGGTCGAGCCGGCGAACGAGGTGGCGCGCTGGTTCCGCGCCAACCTCATCGAGGTTCTGACCAAGACCGGCTTCGTGAAGGACGCCGAGGAGTACTACAAGCTGATGCACGAGATGGCCCTCGAGATGACGCGCAGGAAGCTCAGGAGGGTGGCCCAGAAGAGGGACCTGCTCGCCGCCCAGGCGATCAGAGCGATCGACGACATCGACAAGACGACCAACCTGTTCTCGGCCAGGCTACGCGAGTGGTACAGCCTCCACTTCCCCGAGCTCGACGACCTCGTGCGCGAGCACGAGGACTTCGTCAGGATCGTGGCCGAGCTGGGCCACAGGGACAACATAACGGTCGAGAACCTCGTGAAGCTCGGGTTCAGCGAGGAGAAGGCTAAGAAGATAGCCGAGGCCGCCAAGAAGAGCATGGGGGCCGACTTCCCCGAGTTCGACATCAGGCCCATGCAGAGGCTCGCCGAGATAACGCTAGAGCTCTACAGGCTCAGGCGCGAGCTCGCCGACTACATCGCCCACGTGATGAAGGAGGTCGCGCCCAACATAACGGCCCTCGTGGGCCCGCTGCTCGGCGCTAGGCTGATAAGCCTCGCCGGCAGCCTCGAGGAGCTCGCCTTCCTGCCCGCCAGCACCATCCAGGTGCTGGGCGCCGAGAAGGCGCTGTTCAGGGCGCTGAGGACGGGCGGCAAGCCGCCCAAGCACGGCGTGATCTTCCAGTACCCCGACATACACAGGTCGCCGCGCTGGCAGCGCGGTAAGATAGCGAGGGCTCTCGCCGCCAAGCTCGCCATAGCCGCCAAGGTGGACTACTTCACGGGCAGGTTCATAGGCGACAAGCTGAAGGAGGCGCTCAGGAGGAGGATAGAGGAGATCAAGAAGCTGTACGCTAAGCCGCCGAAGAGGAAGAAGGAGGTCAAGCCGGCCCCCGCCAGGCCCGCCAAGAAGAGGCCCAAGAGGAAGAAGGGCGGAAAGAAGTAGCGCCCCCGCCCCCGCACCCGATCGGGGTGAGCCCGCGTGAGCGAGGTGGTCAAGGTCTACGAGCACGAGAGGTACAAGGGCGTTTACGTGGTGGAGCTCGACGACGGCTCCGCCCGCATAGCCACCCGCAACCTCGCGCCCGGCAAGAGGGTGTACGGGGAGCGGCTGTTCAAGTGGGGCGACGCCGAGTACCGCGAGTGGAACCCGTACCGCAGCAAGCTCGCCGCCGCCCTGCTGAAGGGCCTCGAGGAGCTCCCGATCAAGGAGGGCCACAAGGTGCTCTACCTGGGCGCCGCCACCGGCACGACCGCCAGCCACGTATCCGACATCGTCGGCCCCAAGGGCAAGGTCTACGCGCTCGACATAGCGCCCAGGGTCATGAGGGAGCTCATAGTGGTGTGCGAGTCGAGGCCCAACATGTACCCGATACTCGGCGACGCCAGGAAGCCCTACGAGTACCGCCACCTGGTCGAGATGGTCGACGGCATCTACGCTGACGTGGCGCAGCCCGAGCAGGCCGAGCTCGTGGCCGACAACGCCGACTACTTCCTGCGCGAGGACGGCTGGCTCCTCCTGGCCATCAAGGCGAGGAGCATCGACGTGACCAAGGAGCCGAGCGAGGTGTTCAAGAGGGAGATAGACATACTCAAGGAGAGGGGCTTCGAGATCGTCGACATGGTCCACCTCGAGCCGTTCGACCGCGACCACGCGATGGTCTACGCCAGGTTCAGGCCGCGCCGCTGAGCGGGCGGATCATGGAGGGGCCTTCCGACAGGGTTTTTCGGAGGATCTACCAGCGGGTGGTCCGGGACAGGGCGTTCTTCGAGTCCGTCATCCCCCTCGAGTACCGAAGCCTCCACAGCCTGCTCGGCGACCCGCAGCCCCGGGTGAGGCTCGCCTCGGGGGCCTACCACTACTTCGACCCCGACGAGGTCCGGCTGCTGGCCTCGAGCCTGCCCTGGTACACGCACAGGCTCGTGAGGCTCCCCTGGCTCTTCACCTACCGGCGTGAGGCGTGGGGCGGCAGGTACTACCTGAGGGGGCCGGACTCGTGGGCGGCGCGGGCACTCAGCCACCTCCTGGGCGGCAGCATCGCCGAGGAGCGCTGGGTGCTCAGCGCCGACGAGATGCTCAAGCTCCTTAGAGGCTTTAAAAGCCTTATAATGGTGTTTATCGAGCTAGAACTCGAGGTAGGGAGCAAGGTAGGAGGCCATGGCGTCGAGGAGGGTTGAGGAGCTGGGGGAGAGGGTCCAGCAGGTGCTGCGCTCCTACGGGTTCAGCGTCGACGTGCTCTCCTACCCAAGCGATCACAGTAGGAGGAGCATAGACGTGCTGGCGACCCGCGAGAACGGGCTCAGCCTCTTCCTCAAGGTGACCGAGGACGTCGCCGAGCTCCCGGCGGGCGAGATAAGGGAGCTGAGGCGGGCCAGCTCGGTGCTGGACGCCAAGCCGCTCGTGGTCGCGGAGAGGGAGGCGGGCCAGGAGCTGGACGAGATCGCAGCCTACGAGAGGGTTGGGGTCTACACCGTCACGAGCGAGGGGCTGAGGAGGGTCATCGAGGAGAGGGTCTATGTCGTCAGGAGGCAGGGCCGCTTCTACATGCGCGTCGACGGCGCCAAGCTGCGCGAGGCCCGCGAGCGCATGGGCTACAGCCTGGGCGACGTCGCCAGCATCCTGGGCGTCAGCAGGAGGAGCGTCTACATGTACGAGCGGGGCGTCGCCGACATAACGCTCGAGAAGGCCCTGAGGCTGCTCGAGGTCTTCGGCGACGAGGTGTTCAAGCCGATAGAGATCCTGCGCGACGCCAACTACCCCGCCGCCGAGGACCCGCGGGGGCGCTACGACGTGAGCGAGGAGGAGCGCATCGCCGCCAGCCTGCGCGCGGCCGGCGCCCGCGTCGTGCACATGAGGTACACGGCCGCCGACCTCGCGGCCAGCATAGCCGGCCACCGGACCGTGATACTCGTCGAGCACGGGAGGCACGACAGGATCGAGGAGAGGATGGAGGAGGCCGTCAAGATAGGGCGCGCGACGCGCGCCGAGCTCTACGCCGTCGTGAGGAGCAGGGAGATAGCGCCCGAGCTCGAGCAGCGCGGCTACACAGTGTTCACCGACGCCGCCCAGCTGGCTAGGGAGCTCCGGGAGATGAGGTCCGGGCCGGAGCGGCTAGAACGGTAGCCTGCGCGCCGCCGGCCTGCCGTCGCTGAGCAGCCTGGAGCCACATGAGGGGCACCTCTTCACCACCCCGGGCTCGCCGCAGAAGGGGCACAAGGGCGCCAGGAAGGGGTAGGGCCTCCCGCACCTGCGGCACCTGACCAGCGCGAACGACACGTCGAAGCCGCAGCGAGGGCACGAGACCGGGCTCAGCACGGCGCTGAGCAGCCCGGGCACGAAGTCGTGGCGGCCTCGACCGCGGGCTGCTACCACGAACCTGCCGCAGCTGAGGCCCCCGAGCCATGTGGACCCGTCGGCAGCCAGAAACAGCCGCGCCCTGGAGGCGGCGAGGACGTCTATCGCGCGCGCCAGGACCTCCTCGGCCTCCTCCTGGGACCCGAAGTGCTCCAGGAGCAGCCCGTCGAACCCCACGGCCCCTACCTCGGCGAGGCCACTGCGCCGCAGCAGCTCGACCAGCTCGGCGAGCCTGGCCTCGCAATTCGTCGGCTCCGCCGACAAGGTGGTGACACGCACCCTCGACTCGGGGCGGGGAAGAAAGCAATAGGCCTCAG
>WAQM01000147.1 GCA_015520245.1 Pyrodictiaceae archaeon | reverse complement strand
GAGGCAGGTCGTCTTCATATCCGGCATAGGGTGCACCGGCAGGGCGGCCGGCTACGTCAGGCTCGACGGCGCCCACACGCCCCACGGTAGGCCGATAGCCTACGCCTACGGCGTCAAGCTCGCGAACCCCAGGCTCGTGCCCGTGGTGTTCAGCGGCGACGGCGACATAGTGGGCATCGGCGGCAACCACCTGCTCCACGCGGCCAGGAGGAACTTCGACATGCTCGTGATAATGGTGAACAACTTCAACTACGCCCTCACGGGCGGCCAGGTGGGGCCGACGACACCGCCCATGGTCTACACGACCACGACGCCGCGGGGCAACCCCGAGACCCCCATCGACACCGCCAGGCTCGTCGCCGCCATAGGGGCCAACTACGTCGCCAGGTGGAGCATCCACTACCCCCTCCACCTCGAGGAGTCCATCAGGAGGGCGCTGCCGAGGAGGGGGTTCAGGTTCATAGAGGTGATCTCGATCTGCCCCGAGATCTTCGGCCGCCACATAGGGTTCAGGAGCCCCGTTGAGCTCTACGAGAGGCTGAGGAGGGTGCTGAGGATCAGGAGGCCCAGGAGCCTCGACGAGATAAGGTACGACTGGGAGAGCGAGATAACCCTCGGCGTGTTCGTCGACAGGGACGAGCCGGGCTTCATGGAGAGGCTCTGCGAGCTCTACAAGTACGACTGGTGCGAGGAGCTGCCGGAGAGGAGGTGGGCGCGCTCGTGAGGCTCGAGATAATCATCGCGGGCCGCGGCGGCCAGGGGATCCTGCTGGCCGGCTACCTGCTGGGCCGCGCCCTCGTCGAGGAGGGCTACTACGTCGTGAACAGCGAGACCTACAGCGCCGAGACGAGGGGCGGCTTCTCGAGGAGCGACCTCATAGTCTACACCAACGAGGAGGAGGTGGACCTGATAACGGTGAGGAGGGCCGACGTCGCCGTGTTCATGTACCGCGACCAGATGCACGCCTACGCCGACCTCGTCAAGCCCGACGCCAGGCTCGTGATGCTCGACTCCACGTTCATCGAGAAGCCCGCGAGGCCCTGGCCCAGGGTGGTTAGCGCCGCCTTCACCAGGATGGCCGAGGAGGAGGTGGGGACCCAGCGCGTGGCCAACGTGGTCATGCTGGGCGCGCTGACCTACGTGACCGGCCTCGTGAGGCCGGAGACCGTGAGGAGGGTGATAGAGTCCACCGTCAACCCGCGGTGGAGGGACGCCAACCTCAGGGCGTTCGAGGTCGGCTACCGCTACGCCGAGAGGAACCTAGGGAGGGTGGACCTGGGGCTGGGGAGGTAGCCTTGGCCGAGGTGGCGCGGGGGCTGACCGAGGCCGGCCTCTGCGACAAGGTCGTCGAGGTGGAGAGGAGCGGCGAGTGCAGGCTGCTCGTGTGCCGCCGCGGCGGCTCGGCCGTGGTCGTCGCCGTGGTGGGGTACGGGGGCTGGGTCTACGCCAAGGTCGTCCCGGAGGAGGGGCTGCCGGGCCACATGTGGCACTGCGATCAGGTGTTCTACACGCCCTACGGCGTCTACGCCTTCGCGAGGAGCCCCGGCGAGCTGGTCGAGAAGGTCAGGGCCAAGATGAGGCTCGTCGAGGCCGTGTCGAGGCTGGCGGCGGAGAGGGCGGCGGCCACGGGCGCCGGCTAGGGCCCTCAGCAGGGGGCGGGTCGCGGTCTCCTCACGGCTCAGCGAACTCGGCAGTCATCAGTGGGCCGCGGGGTGCCTGCGCCGCCGGCCCCTATAGGCTGAGCTACGCCGGGCGCCCCGCCGACGCCCGCCACCAGCGCGAGCGCGGCTGCGACGCAGTCCCCGGCCACGCACTCGAAGAGGTGGGTGGGGGCGAGGGGGTCGTCCGAGGACCCGAAGCCGCGGGGCCCGGGCCTCAGCACCCGGGCCGCGAGCGCCAGGGCGGCGAGCGCGCTCTCCGCCTCCCGGCACCCCCCGGTGACCGCGTAGGCGGCCGCCACGGGCTCGGCGCCGGCCTCCAGGAGCCTGTCCACGTGCCAGCGGGGGCGCCGCCGGCGCCCCGCGAGGTGCCTCGCGAGCCTGGCCGCGAGGCCCCCGGGCCCGCAGGCGCTGCCCACGTAGAC
>WAQM01000146.1 GCA_015520245.1 Pyrodictiaceae archaeon | reverse complement strand
CCTCCTCAGCTCGCCCTTCGGGAGGTCGGGCAGCCCGTCCACCACGGCCACGCACCTCGGGTCCGCTATGGGCCCCGCGCCCTCCCTCACGGCCCTCCTCACCTCGGCGGGGTCCACCCCTGAGGGGGCTTCGACGACGAGCAGCGGGGCCTCGAGCCTCTCCGGGTCCGGGGCGGGCACGGCGATCGCCCTCCTCACGCCCTCCACCGCCTCGGCCGCCTCCTCGAGCTCGGCGGGGCTGAGCCTGAACCCGCTGACCTTCAGCACGCAGTCCCTGCGGCCCGCGACGTAGACGTGCCCGTCCCCCTCCATGAGGGCGAGGTCGCGGGTGTCGTAGAGGCCCCGCCCCCAGGCGGCCGCGAACTCGGGGGGGTACTCGACGGGCGTCGAGGGCCACGGGGCCCTGAGGACCAGGCGGCCGGGGCGCCCCCGGACGCTCCGCCCCTCCTCGTCGACGACGTCGACGTGGAAGCCGGGTATGGGGGTGCCGGCCGAGCCGGGGGCCAGCCAGGTGAACACTAGGTTCAGCGTCTCGCCGGTGACGAAGGTCGCCAGCTCGCTCTGTATGTAGAGGTTGACGACGGGTATCCTGCCGCTGGCCTCGCCGGGCCTCGAGTCTATGAGGGGGGTGCGGCCCGTGCCGGCGCGCCGGTAGGCCCACTCCCAGACCTCGGGCTCGAGGGGCTCCCCGGTGACGAGCAGCACCTTCAGCGTGTCGAGGTTGTAGGCCTCGGGCCTGCTCCTGGCGGCGAGCAGCCTGAGCGCCGACGACGTCGTTATCATGACCGTGACCGCGTAGCGCTCGACGAGCTCCCACCAGCGGTCCCAGCTGGGCTGGTCGGGCCCGCCCTCGTAGAGCAGCGTGGCCGCGCCCACCATCAGGGGGCCTATGATCCCGTGGGAGACGCCGGTGATCCAGCCCGGCCAGACCGTGCAGAACACCGTGTCGCGCGGCCTGACCCCGACCCAGCGCGTGACCGCGCTCACCTGGACCAGGTAGCCGCCGGCCGGGTGGGCGACCCTGCCGACCCCGCCCTCGTAGCCCACGTGGAGGGCGAAGATGGGGTGGTCGGAGTCGACGCTCTCCTCGGGGCCCGGGTCGTCGCAGCCCTCCACCGCCTCGGAGGCCAGGTGGTCGCGGCCCCTCACGAGCTCGACGTCGACGCCGTGCTCGTCCAGGACGAGGACCGGGACGTCGAGCCCGAGGGCCCTCAGCGCGCGGTCCACCACGGCCTTGGTGGCCACCACCCGGCCGCGCCTGACGAAGCCGTCCGAGGCCACGACCAGCCTGGGCCTGGCCCCGGTGACCCTCCTGGCGAGCGCGCGGTAGCCGAACCCCGTGAACACCGGCTCGAAGCCCGCGCCGAGCCTGAGGGCGGCCAGCATGGCCGCCACGCTCATCGGCGTCGGCGGCGAGTACACGAGCACCCAGTCGCCCCTGCGGACGCCGAGCTCCCTCATCGCGCACGCGAGCCTAGCCGCGAGCCTATCGAGGTCACCGTACCTCAGCACGCGGACCACGTAGTCCTCGGTCTCCCATATCACCGCCACCCGGTCCCAGAGGCCCTCGTCCCTCCTCCTGCCGACGACGTTGTAGTAGGGGCGCAGGCGGCCCCCCACGAACCAGCGCACCCGGGGCGGCCTGCCCTCGACCGCCCTCCTCCACGGCCTGTCCCACGCGAGCCTCCTGGCCTGCGCCTCCCAGAAGCGCTCGAGGTCGCGCACGCTCGACGCGTGGACCCTGGCGTACTCCGCTGGCGTGACCACCTTGTACCTGGCGAGCGGCGGGACGACCCGGCGGCGGGACGCGAGGCGCTCCAGGCGCGCCAGCAGCTCCCTCACGGCCGCCCCCACCGCAGGGGCTTGAGGTCAACCACCTGCGTGTAGGGCTGCGCTATGTCCCTGAACACCCAGTAGCTCCGCCTGTCGTCGTAGTGGAGCGGCACGGCGACCGAGGGCCTTAGCGTCTTGACCGCCTCGGCGGCCTCCTCGGGCTCCATCACGGACCCCCCGCCCACCGGGAGCAGGGCCACCGTCGGCCTGGGGAGCCGCACCATCTCCGGCACGAGGTCGGTGTCGCCGGCGTGGTAGACCGTGACGCCGCCGACCTCGATCACGTAGCCCAGGCAGCAGCCGCGCCGGTGGGGCCCCCCGTCCACGTTGTAGGCGGGCACTGCCGTGACCGACGCCCAGCCCAGGTCCAGCCTGGCCCACTCGCCCAGCCTCACCCCGGCGAACGGCGAGGCCACGAGGCCGCCGGCGGGGCCGCCGTAGTGGCGGGGGTGGTCGTGGGTGAAGAGGCTGACGTCGCAGGCGGCGCCGGCCCCCACCACGTCGACGCAGATCCTGCGGCCCCGGTGCTCGACCACCGCGCCGGCGAAGCCGACCCTCATAACTACTACCGCGTCGCCCACCCAGAGCCTCACCGGGCCCACCGGGGGCGCGCCGTGAGCTGGGGCCGCCAGAGCCCGCTTAGGGGCAGCGGCCTCGTCGCCGCGCTGGCCAGGAGGGTGCGCAGGCTGTTCAGCGAGCTCGCGGCGAGGGAGGGCCTCACCAAGCTGAAGATCATGGACTTCTGCGGCACCCACGAGTGGACCGTGACGCACTACGGGCTGAGGAGCCTGGTGCCCGAGGGCCTCGAGCTCGTGGCGGGCCCCGGCTGCCCCGTCTGCGTGACCCCGTCCCGCTACGTCGAGGAGGCGATCAGGCTCGCCCTCGACGGCGTGGTCGTGTACACGTACGGCGACACTTACCGCCTGCCCGCGGTGAGGCCCGTGAGGGGGGTCAGGAGCCTGGCCGAGGCCAGGGCCGCGGGGGGCGACGTCAGGCTCGTGTACAGCCTGCTCGAGGCCGCCCGCGACGCGGCCCGGCACGGCAGGACCTCAGTGTTCCTGGGCATCGGGTTCGAGACGGCGGCGCCGGGCTACGCTAGGCTGCTGCTAGGTGGCAAGCTGCCCCGTAACCTGCTGTTCATGTCGCTCGTCAAGCTGACGCCCCCCGCCATGTTCTACTCGCTCGAGGTGCTGAGGGAGAAGCCCACCGACGCGCCCGTCATGGGGGTCATCGCGCCCGGCCACGTCTCGACCATCGTGGGGGCGCGGGCCTGGGTGCCCGTGGCCGAGCACTTCGAGATACCCGTCGTCGTCGCCGGCTTCGAGCCCGCCGACGTCATGGCGGCCATCGCGCTGATCCTCGAGCGGCTGCTGCGCGGCGAGCGCGGCGTGGTGGTCGAGTACGCCCGGGCGGTGCGCTGGGAGGGAAGCCCGGAGGCCCAGAGGCTCATGTACAAGGCGTTCAGGGTCGTCGACGACGCGTGGAGGGGGATAGGCTTCCTGCCCAAGAGCGGACTGAGGCTGCGCGACAGGCTGGCGCGCTACGACGCGTTCGCCGAGCTAGGGGTCAGGGAGGTGACGCCATCCTCGTGGAGGGCCGACAACCCTCCAGGCTGCCGCTGCGCCGAGGTGGTGCTGGGCAAGGCGAGGCCGACCGACTGCCCGCACTTCATGAGGGACTGCACCCCCAGCAGGCCCTACGGCCCATGCATGGTGAGCAGCGAGGGGACGTGCGCCATCTGGGCCAGGTTCGGCGGAGGCGGTTTAGCCTCGGAGCTCGCCAGGAGGCTCGGGCTGGCCTAGGCGGGGGCGGGCCGCGGCGTGTGCTGGGCGACGCCGGCCCGCGTGGTGAGGGTCTACAGGGACCGCTCGACGGCGCTCGTGGAGGCCGTGGACGGCTCGACGTTCGAGGCCGTCATAGCCATCGACCCGTCGGAGGTCAGGGAGGGCGACACGGTGCTGGTCCACGCCGGCATGGTGATCTCGAGGCTCGAGGAGGACGCGGAGAGGCTGAGGCTGCTGGAGGAGATGGTGCGCGAGCTAGCCGGAGGCGAGGACGTCAGTCACGAGCTCTAGGCGGACGTCCCGCCGGCCCGCGTACAGCAGCCCGGTGCTCATCGAGACGTAGCACTTGATGCAGGCGGTCACGACCCTGCCGGGAGGCAGCGCCCGCGCCCTCCAGGCGTAGATGCGCCTCCTCAGCTCGGCTATCTCGGGCTCCCGGGCGAAGTTCACGCCGCCACCGCCGCCGCAGCAGAGGGTGTAGGGCGGCCGGTCCCGCGTCCACGGGGCCTCCAGTGGGGGCCTGAGCCCCGTGAACCTGGAGACGAAGCAGCTGGCGTGGAGGCGGCAGCCGTCGCAGCGGACCCTGCCTCTCAGCACCTGGTAGACGTGGGTGAGGCGGGAGGCCTCGCGCTTAAGGCCGAAGTACTCCTCGCCGAACATCGCCGCCTTCAGGTCGGCGCCGCAGACGGCCGTCAGCAGCCTCCTCGCGCCGACCTCCTCGGCCACCTCGACCGCCCTCTGGAACTGCTTGACGCCAACGTCGGGCCTCGCCGCGTCCACCGCCGCGTTGCCGCCGAGGTCGAGGGCCCGCGGCGACACCGTGACGCTGACCCCCGCCCTCCTCAGCGCCCTCAGCACGTTCACCAGCTTGCCCACGTACATGGGCGTGGTCTCGAACGCCGAGGGCACGTAGAGGTAGTCGGCGGGCTCGTCGACCCCCACGCCGGCCTTCCTGGCCGCCTCGAGGAGCAGCCTGCGGGGCTGCTCCGGGTCGTCGGTGAAGCTGTGGCCTCCCCTCTCCACGCACTCCGCCAGCGCCGCGAGGCTGGGTGGCCCGCGTCCCTCGACGGCCAGCCTGACACGGGCCGCGTGGACGACACGCCACACCTCGATCCGGAACGGGCACAGCACCGTGCAGGCGCGACACATGCTGCACGCGTAGAGCGGCAGGGCCCGCCTCCAGTCCCTCACCTCGCCCCGGAGCACGCGCAGCGCCAGCCTCAGCCTCTCCGGCGGCGAGAAGCGCGGGTCCCTCAGGCTACGGTAGGAAACGCAGCCGGCCACGCACAGCATGCACCTCGTGCAGGCGGCCGCAGCCTCAGCGGCGTAGCCCGCCGCATCCTCGAGGTAGGCCCTCACCCCCTCCGGCTGGGGCGCCACACTGCCACCCGCGCAGGTGCGCGTATAGCGGGGGTATAGACTGCCGCGCGCCGCCGGTGCGGCGTACCGGCGGGCGGTGCCGCCCCTTTTTAAGTGGGGCCGGGCCGCCCTACCGGCTAACTAGATGGGTGGTATACGTGGCGGAGCCCGTGCTGGACCTCACCACCTACAAGGCGCTGTGCGGCGACCCCGTGGTCCACATGGTGGAGAAGGCCAAGGAGCTGCCGGTGGGCGGGAGGCTCATAGTCATAATGTCGAGGTCGGACTTCGAGTCCGCGAGCAAGGTGTTCCCGAACCTCGAGAACCTCGGGGTGCGCGTCATCAAGTCCGAGTGCGGCGGCGACCGCTGCACGGTCGTGGTCGAGCGCACGTCCTAGGGGCCGCGCGCCTTGATCGCCGCGGACACCGCGCTAGCGCTGCTGGCCGGGGCGGCCGCGCTGCTGGCGGCCGTGGGGGTGGCGCGCGGCTACGCCGCGCCGCTGGCCTCGATCTACGCCAGCGTGGCAGCCGCCGCCAGGCTGAGGGACGCCCGCGGCCTCGCCATCTCCGCCCTCTCGGCGGCCCTCCACGCCCTCGTCGCGGCCGTCGTGTCCCTCCACCTGGTCGCGCTGGTCGGGCTCAAGGCCGGCGCCCCCCAGGCCCTCGTAGCCGCGCTCGGGGCCCTGAGGCCCGCGGCCTGGGGGG
>WAQM01000145.1 GCA_015520245.1 Pyrodictiaceae archaeon | reverse complement strand
GCCCACGACGACTATGTAGGTCCACAGGTAGAGCCTGACCTTGTTGAGGCTCAGCGTGGAGAACCTGTCGGGCCACGTGCTCCTGAGCATGTCGTATATGGTCCACGCGTACACCTCCCACATGCCGTAGAAGGTGCCCCAGAGGGCGAAGAACGCGCCCACCCACCACAGCACGCCGGCCCACGGGCCTATGGTCTCGGTCAGCCACGCCGCCTGCACCTCGACCATCCTCAGCCCCGTGGGCGCGAGCTGCCTGGGCCTCAGCACCTCGACGGACAGGATGACGGCGGGCATTGTCACAATGAAGACCATGAAGTAGGAGAGGCCGACGTCGAAGGCCGCGGGCTTGAGCCACCCCTTCAGCTTCTCGGCCTCCTCGCCGGACTCCGGCAGCTCGACCCTCCTCCTGCCGAGCCTCGCGTAGACCCTCATGAGCCTGTCGACGAAGCTCGTCAGGCCCCACCGCTTCTCGTAGAGCATCGCGTTGTAGCCCACGTAGTCCTGTATGCCGCCCCCGAGGGCGCCGAGCGCGGTGCCTAGGATCAGGAACGGCCCGAGCTTGTAGATGTCGGGCGCCACCTCCTTTATCCACGGCTCGAACTCGGGCAGCCGCGGTACGAGGAGGTTGCTGAGGAAGGCGCCCCAGTCCGGCCTCGTGCCGACCAGCACGGCGACCCAGAACGCGATGAACATAGCCCACAGGATGGCCTGCATGAGCCTCTCGAGCACGGTGTAGGCCTTGCCCAGCCTAGCCGAGAGGGCCAGGATGATCAGCGTCGCGGCGACGACCGGCACCCAGAACACGTGGAGGCTCGCGGGCCTCCCGAGCGCCACCCACGGCACCTGAGCGGCGAGCGAGCTCAGTATCGTGAACCACAGCGGCATGACGGAGAGTATCGAGGCGAGCATCAGCACGTTGAACCACGAGCCTATTATGCGCCTCGTGGCGCTCGCGGCGGTCTCGCCCGTCAGCACGTACCACCTGTTCGCGAGCCACTGTATGATCCCCTTGACCCAGATGCCGTAGAGGAACGCCCAAGTCATCGCGTAGCCGAAGGCCACCGCCGCCCTGGGGGTCCACACCAGCTCGCCGCTGCCGAGCGTGACCGACGCTATGATGGCCCCCGGCCCGAACACCGTCACGAGCCAGCCCAGCGTCGCGCGGGGCGGGCGGGGGACCTGCTTGAGGGCCTCGTTGAGCGCCTTGTTCAGCTCCTCACTCATTGTACCACCTTACCTCCGGGCTGTACGTCTTAGTGGGACGTTAGGGGGATAAATGTCTGATGTTATTATCATCGCGGACGCAGCAGATTATGCTAGTGGACTTACGTTAACGGACTATCGTGGGCTGTCGCGCAGTGCAGATATACTGCTTCAGCGCCGCGCCCTACCCGGTGCGCGGCTTGAAACCCTTCGTCTCCGGCGTCGTTGTCGCCATGGTCACCCCGCTCGGTAGGGACGGGGCTGTCGACACTGAGGCCGTCAAGTGGCTGGTGAGGGCCCTAGAGGACAAGGGGGTCGACGGGCTCTACGTGGCGGGGACGGTCGGCGAGTCGCTGTACCTGAGGATGGAGGAGCGGCTGAGGCTGTACCAGGCGGTGCTGGAGGCCCGCAGGAGCGCCAAGGTAATTGCCAGCGTGGCGGCGGCTACCGCCGACGAGGCGGTGGAGAACGCGAGGAAGCTGCGCGACGTCGAGGTGGACGCGGTGTTCACGACGCCTCCCCTCTACTACAAGCCCTCCAAGCAGGCGCTCGTCGACTTCTTCGCCCGCGTAGCTGATGCCGCGGACAGGCCGCTGGTGGTTTACACCATCTCTAGCCACGTTGGCTACGCGGTGCCCGTCGACGTGGTCTACCAGCTGGCCGTGGAGCACAGCGGCGTGGTGGGGGTGAAGGTCACCGAGCCCGACCTGCACTACCTGCACAGACTGGTGCACCTCGTGAAGCCCGTGAGGAGGGACTTCGCCGTGCTGACGGGCTACGGCGAGTACATGCTGAGCGCCCTGGCCGCGGGCGCCGACGGCGCGGTCGATGCCATCGCCAACCTGGTGCCCGGCCTGCTGGTGGGCGTCTACCGCAGCTGGGCCCAGGGTAGGTACGAGGAGGCGGTGAGGATGCAGCGGGCCTTCATAGAGCTATCGGTGAGGGCGGCGGCCTCGCCGTCGCTCGTCAAGCTGATAAAGGCGCTGCTGGGCGCGCTGGGGGCCCCGGTGGGGCCCTACGCCCGGGTGCCCGAGCAGCAGCCCCCCGGCGAGCTCGTTAACGGCCTCCGCGCGCTCCTCTGCGCGAGGTACAGCGAGTACCTGGTGACGTCAGAGGGCTGCACTAAGGACTAAGGTTTGACTGAAGCTTGAGGGGGCGCGGCCGCGCGGGCGTGACGACGGCGCCCTCGACCGGCCGGCCCGCGAGGTAGTCCTCGATAGCCTTGACCACGGCCATGTCCATACCGCGCAGCGCCTCGCGGGTGTAGGCGGCTACGTGGGGCGTCACGATCACGTTCTCGAACCTTAGCAGGGGGTGGTCGGGGCCTATGGGCTCCCCCTCCACCACGTCGAGGGCGGCCGCCGCCACGCGGCCCTCCTCCAGCGCCTCCACTAGGGCCTGGGTGTCTATCAGCTCGCCCCGGGCGGTGTTCACTGTGATCACGCCACGCTTCATCCTCCTGAAGGCGTTGCGGTCGAGCATGTGGTAGGTCTCCTCGGTTAGCACGGCGTGGAGGGAGATCACGTCGGCCCTCTCAAGCAGCTCCTCCGGAGTTCCGACGGGCTCAGCGCCCACGGCCCGGACGCGGTCGGCCGGCACGTAGGGGTCGTATACGATGACCTTGCACCCAAACCCCCTCACGAGGATCTCGGCGACGCGCGACCCTATGTCCCCGGAGCCTATGATGCCGGTTGTGAGGGAGGATAACTCGCGGCCGACAAACCTTCTCCTCTCGCCCCGCTGGCCCTAACGCTCGGCAGGCACTTCAGCGAGGTTAGGATGGTGGCGGACGCGAAGGCCTACCTAGTTCACGAGCTGGCGGGCGAGTTCGTTACCGACCTCTCGTCGGCGTTGGGCACGTACCAGCTCCTCAACGTCAGGAGCTTGAGGTGGGATGGGTTCCTCCTGGGTCTGGCCTAGATCGATGAGGGGATGCTACCAGCTCTCGAGGAGGCCACGTACACCCTGAGGCTGCGGAGCGAGGTCTCCAAGGAGGTTGGCGTCAGCGAGCCGCCTGCGCTCGTGCTAGGCCTCTACGACGGCGGCTCAATGGTCTTAGCGCTCACGGGCCTGGAGCGCGGCGTGGCGGCGGTCAACTTGGGCACGAGCGCCATGGTGAGAGTCGTATCCACCGAGCCCATCCTCGACGACCCGCGCTACATGAGGCTCCAGACGTACTACCTGCTCCACGGCACGTGGGCCCCCGGCGGGGCAGTGAACAACGCGGGTGTGGTGTTCGAGTGGCTTGGGCGGCTTCTCGCGATCGACGACGTCTACGCACTGCTTAGCTCGCTTAGGTACGAGCGGCCCCCGAGGCCGATCTTCGTGCCGCTCCTCCTGGGCGAGCGCATCCCCCTCCTGAGGGCCCGTGGCACCCTCCTCAACCTAACGTACGACACCTCACCGCGCGAGTTAGTGGAGGCGGCGGCCGAGGGGATCGCACTGATGCTCGCCGTCGTGGGCGAGGCCCTCGAGGACCGCGGGCTAGGGTTCGACCTCATGGTGGCAGGCGGCGGGCTGGCGAGGTACGAGTACGTGCTCCAGGTGCTGGCCAACGTGTTCGGGCGGGCCGTCGTACGGGCCCGCGACGTTGACGCGGTGCACGTCGGTAACGCGATCCTGGGCGTCTCTGCCATCGACGGCGTCCATTCGGGCCGCGTCGCCAGCTCGCTCGCCGAGGCCGTGCGGGGGCCGACCTACCCACCGAGGGACACCGAGGTGTTCCGTAGGAGGTTCGAGCTCTTCAAACGCGTCGCCGCGGCGCTTGAGCCCCTCGGCGACGCTAGGTGGCCTTAAGCGCCAGTACGGGTATCCGGCTCCGCCGTTCCCTAGCTGCCTCGAGAGCCAGCAGCAGGCGGGCTCCGACCCCCTCGGCCCACTCGATCGTGACGGGGTCTGCCCGCTCCGCCACCGCGACGATGTCGCGGGGCCCCGGGACGTCCCCGAGGTACAGGGG
>WAQM01000144.1 GCA_015520245.1 Pyrodictiaceae archaeon | reverse complement strand
GCTGCCGCTCACCCCCGCGACGACGATTAGCGCGCGGCCGGCCGAGGCCAACGCAGCCAGCACCTCCCGGTCCCCGGGCTCGACGAGGATCACGACCTCCCCGCCCCCGTAGCGCTTGACCAGCTTGCGGGTCAGCGCGGGCCTCCTGGCCCGGGCTACCATGGACGCGTCGAATGCCTTGGGGCATAGCCGCGCGACGTAGCCGCGGTAGTCGATCACTAAGGGTGGCTCCGCGCCCGAGCACAGCCTCACAACCGCGTCTCTGAGCGCCCCTACGGTGGCGGCCGTGAGCGCGCAGACGGAGCCCTCGGGGCCGGGTTCGAGCTCCAGCGCCCTGCTGCGGCCGAGCGCGCTCACGAGGGCCCTGAGCGCGCTTAGCACATCGCCGGGCCCCAGGCATATGGTGGCGCGCGAGCCCCCGACGTTGTAGGTCACGCGCGCGTACCTGGAGGCCTCGACGAGCCCGCCCGCGAGGAGCCGCGAGGCCTCCTCCAGGGGCCGCCCCCTTACGTGGAGCTTCAGGCAGATGCGCGGGCCCGCACGCAGCCCGCAGGCCCCCCGGCGCGCGCACACGAGCAGCGCGGCGGCCAGCGCCGCTGCTGCCGCTGCCGCCAGGGCCTCGGGGCGTAGCAGGCCTAGGCTAGCCATGGAGATAGCCATTAGCACCGCGAGCAGGAGCAGTTGGAGTAGGCTGCCCCTCAAGCAGGTGGCACCCGGCGCGGCGCAGGAGCGGTGGGGGGCCGCGTGGCGCCGGGGGCGGGATTCGAACCCGCGCGGCCTGCTCGGCCACCGGCTCTCAAGGCCGGCCCCTTGGACCGCTCGGGCACCCCGGCGCGCGGCTTGAGGTCCTCAATGCTTCCAGGCAGCGAGCACTGTATAACCCTTCTTGCGGGCTAGCACCTCGACCTCGCCGAACACCCTCCTCATCACCTCCTCCACGGCGCCGGCCCCCTTGCGGACGACCAGCTGTAGCGAGCCCCCCTCCCTTAGGCGCCCGTAGCCCTGCTCGACGATGGCCCTCACGGTCTCCATGCCCGCCGCGAGCGGGGGGTTCGTGACTATGAGGTCGAACTCGATGTCAGCCACGGGCTCGTATAGGTTACCCCGCAGGACCACCACGCGGTCGGCTACGCCGTTGTGGCGGGCGTTAAGCTTCGCCAGCTCCACCGCGACCGGGTTGACGTCTACCATGTAGACCCTCAGCTTCGGGTGGGCCTTGGCTAGCGTTATGCCGATGACCCCGTAGCCGCAGCCCAGGTCGAGGACGACGGCGTCCTCGCGCGGCAGCTTCACGGCCTCCACGAGGAGCCTCGTACCTTCATCGATCCTCTTGTACGAGAACAGGCCCGGCTGCGTGTAGAACTCGACCGTGACCCCGCGCAGGTAGTCTGCCACGAGGGTCCTCACGGCGGCCCGCGGAGGCCTGCGGAAGTAGTGGGTGCCGGGCATCCTAGCTCCGCCCTTCGCCCTCCGAGCCTCCGCCCTGCTTCCTCTTCTTCCAGGCCGAGGGGTATACGCCAGGCTTCATGATGACCCTCCTCACCCTCACGGCTATGCCCCTGCTAGCCTTAGCCACCTCCTCCGTGCTCATCTCGGCCGTGCCCAGGGCCACGAGCTCGCCCTTGAGCGTGAGTATCGCTACCATGTCGCCCTTCCTTATCCCCTCATGTAGCCTGACGATGCCTGGCACTGCGAGGTGGGCGCCGTGGGCTATCGCGTCGACGGCCGTGTCCCTTATTACCACCTTTGGCAGGTGGCTGATCGCGTACTCCACGGGCAGTATGTACTTCCGGAGCAGGTCGTCCTTACCCTCTACGCGGTAGCGGTACAGGGCCTCGCTCAGCTCCTGTAGCTTGACCACGCCCTTCCTCTCATGGAAGGGGCCGCTCTTGGTCCTCCTCAGCTCCCTCATGTGCGCGCCGACGCCCAGCACCAGGCCTATGTCGTGGCATATCTTGCGCATGTAGGTGCCGGGGTCAGCGTAGATCCTGAGGAGAGCGTAGCGCCCCGTGAACTCGAGCAGCTCGATCTCGTACACCCTCTTGCGGCGTAGGCTGCGCTTGACGCTGCTCCTCAGCGGAGGCCGCTGGTAGATCTCGCCGACGAACATCTGGAGTGCCTTCCTCAGCTCCTGCTCACTCACCTCCCTATGCAGCTGCATAACACAAACGTATTCCTTGGGCGTGTGCACGACGTAGCCAATGACCTTGGTGGACTCCTCGAGCGCCACGGGGAGGACGCCCGTGACCTTGGGGTCCAGCGTGCCCCCGTGACCCGCCTTGCTGAGGCCGAACATCCTCTTTATCCACGCTACTACCTCGTGGCTCGTGGGACCGGGCGGCTTGTCCAGGGGTATGACGCCCATCCTTATGTGGACGTCTATCGGGCGCTCCCACGGGGGCGTGCCGTAGTCGGGGCTCGTGTCCTCCTCGGCCTTTACCACCCACTCTCTTTTGAGGCCTGCGAACTCGTCGAGCTTACGTATGAACTCCAAGCCGCGGCTCGTCAGGTCACCCATGCTGCGGGCCCGGTGGGGTGACGAGCGGGGGAGGCCGGATTAAGGGGTTGGCCCCTGCGGGTCCCGGCTAGCTTGAGCGGGCCCCCATCATGCCGGGCTTCAGCTCGACCCTCACGCGCTCTCTCATAAACTCAAGGAGGCCAGCCTCCTCCAGCTTCCTCTTGACCTCCTCGTCGCTAGCCCCGGGCTCGATGTCGATCTTGTACGGCAACACCTCGATGTGGTTTATGTTGGCCCGGCGCCTCTTAACGCCGCTCACGTCCTTGGGGCCCGTGATGAGCACGAAGTTATCGTCGATAATGTCGACTATCACGCACTTGCGGCCCGCCTCCCTGCCCCGTAGCTTTACGCAGAGCCTGCCGACCTCTATCGCCGGCATGGAGCCGCCCGCCCGCCGTGCCTCCGCGAACACTCTTTTAAGGCTTGCCCGTTAGCTCCTTGCACGCCTCCAACTCGAAGCCTCTCCTCAACAGCTTGTAGCATGTGAACCTCTTGATCACGTCGTACGCCTCCTCAACCCCTAGGGCCGCGGTGTCGACGACAAGGTCGTAAAATGACAGGTCGCTCACGTCGAACCCGTAGTAGGCGCGGAACCTGGTCGCGTGGCTGAACTCGCGCACCGCGACCTCCCTGAACACATCGTCGCGGGACCTGGACTCGCGCGACGCTATCCGCTCGACCCTTACGTTGAGGGGCGCCTTAACGTATATGAGGACGTCGGCCACGTAGGCAAGGAC
>WAQM01000143.1 GCA_015520245.1 Pyrodictiaceae archaeon | reverse complement strand
GTACTACACGGGCAGCCCCTCGCGCTTCAGGATGTCCTGGAGGGCGCGCGCGAGTATCGGGTCGCGGCGCCCTAGCTCCCTGAGCACGCGCCTAGCGTCGCGGACGGGGTCGAGCCGGCGAGGCTCGCGCCTGCGCCTCCTCGGCAGCTGGGGCTGCTCCGGCTCCACGTAGTCCTTCAGCGTCATGTAGACCGCCTCGCGGGGCTCAGGGGCCCAGGACGGCGTCACGCCCTTCACGGCCTCGACCAGTATGGATTGAGCTGCAGGGTGGACGGTGGTGAGCGTCCTGCGAGCCTCGGTCACACCTGCGTACACGTTAGCCACGAACTCGTCGCCGCGGGCCTCACGAGCCACGTGTATGAACACGTCGGCAACTAAGGAGGCAAGCTGTGAGGCTAGCCTTTTAGCCTCGCCGAAGCCTGCATCGATGGGCTTAAGGGGGCTGTAGAGGGCGTCTGCGGAGGCCAATAACGTGGACACACACTCCTCGACTTCTCCCTTCTCAACACACTCCTTGACCTTGCGGACAGACACTTCGAAGATCGACTCGATGAGGCCCCTCCACGCCAAGGGCGCTGACCCCGGCTACCGCATCGGCCTAGGCTTGGGCCTCCTTGCTGTCGCTCTTAAAGCGTTTCTTACCCTCCTCCTCCGCCTCGTCACGCGCTAACATGTCGTGCACCACGCTAGCGACCGCGATCAGCGCTGAGGCCGCGGCGTACTCGGTCGACAGCGTTATGCCTGGCGCTATGTCGAGCACCAGGTCCGCGAACCTGTAGACGCCCTGCGGTATGCCCTCGCGGGAGCCGAATAGCATGTTCACCCTCTTCCCGCTCTTCAGCAGCCTGTAGAGCTCGTCGGCGACCCTCGACACGTACTCGCCCTCGGGCTCAAATACTATTATGACCTCGCCCCTGCGGTCGCGGACCAGCTGGTAGAGGTCCTGCACGTGCACCCTAACCTTGTGCACCTCCCTGCCGTAGCTCTTCCTCTGGACCTCGTAGCGCGACTCTATGCCCTCGAACACCCCGTCGAGGAAGGTCTTGAGCTGGAGCGCGTCGACGAGGCCTATGGGGGCGATGACCAGCTCGCCCACCTCGAAGTTCTGAACCTCCCGGCCTATCCTCACACCCATGGTCCTGCAGGCGTCGAGGGGGCCGAGGTAGGGCATCTGCACGACCGCGATCCTTCTGAACAGCTTGTAGAGGGGGTACTTGCCCGGCCTCATCTTCCTCCACTCCTTCGAGCCCGGGTAGAACACGACGTAGGCCTCGTCGTGCACGATCTCTACGCCGACCACCCAGTCGGGGAAGCGGAGGTTGACCGAGGCTCCTGTCGCCCTCCGCACGGCGTCGCCTACGACGACGTTGACGTCTATGCTCGTGAAGTCGTGGCGGCCGCGCCTCACGGTCCTGACCGCGAACGTGTTCTCGGGCTTGATGTAGCGCGGCGCCAGCTCGGCCGCGGCCCTCGCTATCTCCTGCGGGTCGGCCTTGACGCACGCCTCCGCAACCAACACCTTCTCCGCCTCGGGGACCCTGGCCTCGATCTCCCTCGCCAGCTGGCTCTTGTCCTTGGAGGCCTCGACTATGACGAGGCCCTTAAGGCCGTAGGGCGCGACCCTCAGCCTGGCGCCTGGGTCGAGCTCCTCGATGTAGCTCGCCGCCACGCTCTCCATCCCCAGGACGGTCTTCACCAGGACCACGTTGCAGCTGGACCCCATCGCGCTGCGCTCACCCGCGCCCCCGCCGCCTGGCAAGCGCTGCCGCGAGCAGCGCTATCAGCGCCGCCCCCAGCGCGTAGTACGCGAGCGCGCGCCCGGGGGGCTCCCCCTCCGTCGCCGTCGCGTAGGCGGTCACGGTCCTCGTCACCTCGCTGAGCACCGTGACCGTCCTCACGACCTCGCGGCTCACCGTCACCGTCGTCGCAACGGTCGCGGTAACGGTGACCGCCGCCGGCGCCGCCCCCATGAGCCGCTCGAGCTCCTCGATCACCGCGCGCGGGTCGGAGTACACGCTGGCCGCCAGCTCGGCGTACGTCAGCGGGTCCAGCAGACCCTCCTGCAGTAGGGTGGCCAGCATCCTAGCTGCCGTGCGCGCGAGCAGAGGGTGGGCCGGCGAGGAGTACGCGGGCGACGCTGCGGCCGCCGCGGCAGCGGGGTCGTAGTAGCTCATCACCGTCGCGGCGAAGTCGAGGCGCCAGTCGATCCCGCGGCGGGTCTCGAACGCGTGGGCCTCGCCCAGGCTGTGGCCGAGCTCGTGCGCCACCGCGGTTGAGACCCCGCCTCTAAGCATCCTCCCGTCACGGCCCGGAAAGACACCGAAGGCAAACGGGCCCTCCGTCACCGCGGTGGCGTACTCGTCGAGCGACCTGATGTACAGCTTGAGCGGGCCCGGGCCCACCAGCAGCACGAAGATGTAGACCCACTCGCCGCCGCCGTAGGCGCCACCGTGCTCAGCCACGATGGCCTCGACCGCCCCGCGCACCTCCTCGTACACCACGACCAGGTAGCCGTCGACGTCCCTGGCGGCCCCCTCGACGGCGCGCTCCAGGGCGGGGTAGGCGTCGAGCCTCTCCACGACCACCTCGACCGACAGGGCTCCCGAGGGGTAGACCGTCCTGACCGCCCGCGCTATGTACTCCGCGAGGAGCGGGTCGAGGATCACGTCCCTGGCCACGCCCCAGGCCTCGTCGTGCAGTAGGACCACGAGCTTCAGCTCGAGCCTGGCGGGGTAAGCGACCCCCTCGGGCAGCCACCGCCGCGGCCCCACGAGCTGCGACTCCACGATGCCCCACACGACCTCGGCCACGTACCTCGGCACCGCAGCCGCCGTGCCGCCCCACGGGTAGACCTCCGAGAGAGGATCCACGCGGCGCCCCAGCCCCTCCAAGGGCACGCCGGAGGGCCATGGCCTCGGGACCACCGTGAGGTCCACGAGCGTCAGCGGCCTGAGCGAGCTGGTCCAGACGCGCACGCCAGAGACCTCGACAACCCTGCCTAGCACGGCGTGGTAGAACACATAGTATGGCTGGCGCGACACGCCGTCGACGTCGCCCACGATTACAATGTAGTAGTCATGCTGGCCCGCGACCTCGACGGCCAGGCCGTAAGCGAGCTCCTCGTAGCTGGGCAGCCAGACCCACTTGACGGGCCTCCGGACGACGCCGGGCAGCCACTCAGGGGTCCCGCGGTCCTCGTAGATGGCGGCCAGCCCCGCGGCCAGGCTGCCCACGAGCTCCGCTGGCGCGGCATACGAGGTGACCGACACGTCCACCACGAGCGTGCAGGGGCCCACCAGGACGTCGTAAGCGCGACGACTGCCGTTCAGCAGCTCCAGGCCCGTGACGTTGAAGCCCACGACAGCGACGTCCAGCTCGACGACCACCCGGGGGCAGGCGGGCGGCCGCGACGTCGAGGACGCCACCGCGGGCTGCGCCAGCGTGAGGAGGGCGGCGAGGAGGAGGAGTAGCGCGGTGTTAGCCCGTGCAGCCACCGCCCGCCTTCCTCTCCTCAAGGCACCTCCTGATGAGCTGCCTCAGCACGTACTTAAGGATGCCACCGTGCCGGTAGTACTCGACCTCGACCGGGTTGTCGAGCCTGGCGACGACCTTGAACTCCACCACCTCGCCGTCCGGCCTCCTGGCCCTGACTGTCAGCTTCTTCCTCGGGTAGAGGCCCTCCTTGATGCCGAGGATGTCGTAGACCTCGTCGCCCCTCAGGCCTAGGGTCCTCCAGTTCTCGCCCGGCATGAACTCGAGCGGCAGGATACCCATGCCCACCAGGTTGCTCCTGTGGATCCTCTCGAAGCTCTCGGCTATCACCGCCCTCACCCCCAGCAGGTAGGGGCCCTTGGCGGCCCAGTCGCGGCTACTGCCCGCCCCGTACTGCTTGCCCGCAATCACTATGAGTGGTACGCCCTGCTGCTTGTACCTCATCGCGGCCTCGTAGACCGTCATGACCTCGCCCGTCGGCCAGTACACCGTCCAGCCGCCCTCGCGGTCGACCAGCAGGTTCCTTATCCGCGGGCTCGCGAACGTGCCCCTCACCATCACCTCGTGGTTCCCGCGGCGGGCGCCGTAGGTCCCAAACTCCTCAGGCTTGACGCCCCGCTCGAGCAGGTACTTGCCGGCCGGGCTGTCGACGGGTATCGAGCCGGCGGGCGATATGTGGTCCGTGGTCACCCGGTCGCCCAGCAGCACCAACACCCTCGCGCCGCGTATGTCGTCGAGGGGCGGCGGCTCCAGCGTGAAGTCGTCGAAGAACGGCGGCCTCCTTATGAA
>WAQM01000142.1 GCA_015520245.1 Pyrodictiaceae archaeon | reverse complement strand
CGCCCTCTCCTCGAGGGGGGAGGGCGCGAGGGGCTGGCTCGCGAGGCCCATATGCGGCACCGAGGCGGTTGAGATCAAGCCGCCCAAGCCGCTGACCATAGACCTGGAGGAGGTCGCCCGGGCCCACGGCGGCCGCGTCGTCGCGGCCAACCCGTACCTCGTGAGGGTGGCGGTGGGCGACGTCACGGTCACGCTGTTCCGAACCGGCCGCGCGATAGTTGACGGGACCACCGATGTCGCGAGGGCGCTCAGGGCGTACTCGGAGGTGGTGAGGCCCCTGGGCATATCCGTGGAGGCGCCGCACTAGCGGCCCTTCAGGGCGCGCCTCAGCTCCTCCTCGACCCTCGCGGCCACGTCCTCGAGCTCCCCCGCCGCCGGCGCGGCGTTCATGTCGACGCGGAGCGGCGTTATCGACACGCAGCCCTCGACCGTCACTGCGTACACGTCGGTGCCGGGCTCGGCGTCCACGGGGACCGTGACCAGCCAGTAGTACGGCCTGCCCCGCGTATCCAGCCTCCGCTCGTACACGGCCCTCCAGCGCAGCCTCGCCGCCCTCACGACCCTGACGCAGCCCCTCAGCGACCCCGGCGAGGGGAAGTTCACGGAGAGCAGGTCGGCGCCCTCCGGCATGCCCCTGCTGAGCACGTGCTCGGCCAGCGCCCTCGCCACCCTCCTCACCGCCTCGCCGAAGACCGGGTCCTCGAACTCCTCGTAGCCCGAGATGTCGGCCGAGAAGGCCACCGCGGGGATGCCGTGGAGGGCCGCCTCGACGGCGACGGCTATGGTGCCGCTGTAGAATATGTGCTGGAGCGCCAGGTTCTCACCCACGTTGACCCCCGATAGGACCAGGTCGGGCGTGAAGCCGTGGACCACCATGGCGAGGTGGAGCGCGTCTATGGGCGTGCCGTCGGTGACGTACACGCGGTAGCCCAGGTACCGCTTCTCAACCAGCCTCACCGGCTTGTTGAACGAGATTGTGTGGCCGACGGCGGACCTGGGCAGCTCGGTCGAGTAGACCCGGGCCTCGCCCAGCTCCTTGACAGCGTCGTAGAGCAGGTAGAGGCCGCGCGACAGGTAGCAATCGTCGTTGGTGATGAGTATGCGCGGCCTCGCGCCCGCCATCGCCCCGCGGGCCCCGCGCTCGCGGCCCACACCCAGCCCCCGAGGCCGGGCGATAACGCTATATTGTTGGCCGCGGGGTGGCCTCGCCAGGCGGTCGACGTGGCCGGCAGGAGCCTCGACGAGCTGCTGCTAACCGTGAGGGAGGTCTTCGACTACGTCGAGGGCATGGCCCTCGACTGCGGGGGCGCCGTGGTCCTTCACCTGGACTACGAGCTCGTCGTAGTAAGGCTTCCGAGGCACGCCTACCAGGACTACATGGACATGGTGATGAGCCTCGCGGACAGGGTGGTGGAGTGCGGCGGGAGGGGCTACTACATGTTCTTCGCCGCCGACCCGGAGCGCGGCACGAGCGTGGTCGTCAGGGCCAAGCCGCTCTTCCGCTACCGGGGCAGCGTCTACGTGGGCTTCCGCGTGGTGGGGGCCGAGTGCCCCGGCTGCAGGAGCCCCGAGCTCAAGTGCTAGGCGTGCCTGCGGACCCTCACACTGACGCCGATCTGGGCGAGGGCGGCCGGCAGGCCCGGGATCACCTCGTCGGGGTCCCTGGCGAGGACGGTGACCACCCTGCCCCGCCTCGCGAGCACGCCGACCGCCGAGGCAAGGCACTGCCTCTCGACGCCCGGCCTGCACTCCAGCCTCTCGGCAGGCTCCTCGTCGGGCCTCCACCCCAGCAGGACGACGCGGTCCTCCTCCGCCACCGCCTCGCCCCCACCGAGCCTCAGCAGCTCCTCAACGTGCTCCGGCTTGACCCCCTCGTCGGCCAGGCTGGCGAGCCCCGCCACGACGGCTGCCTGGGGCCTGAACGCTATGATGGCTGGCAGGCCCACGGTAACGGCCTCGGGATCACCGTGCGCGGTCACGGTCGCGGTCCTCGGCTCGACCGAGAACGGCTCGATGCCGCAGCGCGCGCCGCTGCACGTCAGCCTATCCTCCACCCCCAGCGCCTTGTGTACGGCGAGTAGCCCGTGCTCGTCGCCCAGGCTGCGCGGTAGCCCCTCGACCCTCACCTTGCCGCGAGCCGCCATGACCGACACCACCAGCGCCTCCGCGTACCCCGAGGGCACGGTGTAGTCCACGGGCCGCTGCGGCGAGCCCACCGCCACGCCCCTGCCGTCGGGGAGGGGCTCGACCTCGACCCCGAGCGAGCGCAGCACGTCGGCGAACAGGCTGACCCTCGCCGGCCCCCTCACCTCGCCGGTGACGACGATGTAGACTCGCTTGGGGAGCCACGCGGCCGCGGCCATGAGCGCCGCGAGCACGTAGCCCGGCACCACGCCCGCCAGGCGGACGAGCTCCCTGTACGCGGACCTCACTGCCGCGGTGGGCTCGACTATCAATAGCGACTGGGGTGTGTCGGTCCTCCAGATGCGGGCGCCGAGCTGTGCCACGCCCTCGATAAGGTAGCGGAAGTCGTGCTCCACCATCCAGGGGCAGTCAACGCCGATCGCCACCTGCGAGCCCAGCGGGGCCGCGACGGCGGCAACGGCGGCCATGACGGACACGGCGAGTACGTCGCAGGGGGCGTGCACGCGCGCTACCACGGGCCTCGACGGCGGCTCGGGCTCGACCGCTAGCACCTCCCCGGCCCCGGAGGCCGGGTAGCCGAGCCTAGCGTAGAACCGGTGGAAGACGTCCACGAGCCCCCGGGAGGCTCTGACGCGGCCGCCCGCGGCGCCCACGGCGGCGAGCGCGGCGAGCGCTGCGGCCCTGGAGGGGACCCTGTCGACGGTGCCGGACGCCTCGCCCTCCACCTTAGCCTCCAGCACGTAGCCTGCCATGACCCCCGGACGGCCGCCCGGCGGCGGGCCCCACTATAAGCGCGCTGGGCGCGGTCGGCGCGCATCCCCACCCTCATCACGGGTCAGGCTGGGGGTCAGACCTCATCCCGCGGCGGGTTAAGCGCCGCGCCAGCAGACCAGCTGGGGGAGGGAGGCGTATGGGGTCTGCCGCGGACCGGCTCGGGCTGGCCCGCGCCTACCTGGCGAGGGCCCTTAGGGAGCTTGAGCGGGGCGACTACGAGCTTGCGGTCGAGTACGCCAGGGCGGCGGCCCACGCCGCGCTCTACGAGGCCTACCGCGCGCTGGGCGTGAGGCCGAGCGGCTTCAGCGTCTCCGAGCTCCTCGAGGGCCTCGGGGGCGCAGTCACACAGCTCGGGTGGGGGCCCGTCAAGCAGGCTAGCGCGCGCCCTGAGCTCCGGCGGCGCCCCCGAGGCCCTCGAGGAGGAGCCGCCGGGCGAGGCCGAGGC
>WAQM01000141.1 GCA_015520245.1 Pyrodictiaceae archaeon | reverse complement strand
CCGCCCCTCCCTCTGCGGCGGCGCCCCCCGGCCTCCGCTTCGCGCAGGCCCTCCTCCAGCCTCCTCAGCGCCTCCTCGTCCAGCTCAAGGCCCGAGCCCACCCTCTTGGGCCCCCTCGTCGCCTCGCGCGCGTAGTCCTCGACCTGCCTCAACCCCTCCTCGTCGAAGACAAGCGCCACCACGTACATCCTCCTGTCGTAGTAGCTGTCTGCCATCCACGCGTTGTCGAAGCTTATGGTGTAGACCGGGACCTTCACCACGAGCTCGCCCCCCTCGACCTCCCGGGGCAGGTTGAGCTCCGCCAGCACGTCGTAGAGGTCAGGGCTTATCGGCAGTTTGTACCTGAGCTCGAGCTCCGACCTTATGACCGTGAAGTCGCTGCTCGAGGGGTCCCACCGGCCCAGGGCCCTCGCCGCGACCTCCTTGGCCACCTCGGCCACCCGGCTGGTCTCGATAACCTTCCTCTCGACTATCCTGCCCTCCTCCGAGAGTAGCACGAGCACCCTAGGCTTGACCTGCAAGGCCCGGCCACCCGGGCGTCCCCGCTGAGTGGGGCAAAACCCTACCGCTTGTGGTAGCCCTTGACGTACAGGTACAGGTTGTGGCTCAGCCCGTCGTCGTAGATCGTCGCCAGCAGCAGTGGCCTCCAGCTCGTTATCTGGAACTCGTGAGACACGACCCTGGCGCCGTCGCTGAGCTCGCGCTCCAGCTTGGGGGCGAGCGCGTCGTTGACGCTGGTCAGGAGGTAGAGCGTGACCACTGTGGCGTCGCCCACGTAAGTCTCGAACATGTCCTCCTCCCGGAACTCGATGCGGTCGGCGACGCCGGCCTCCCTAGCCCTCCGCTGAGCCTCGACTATGAGGTCGTGCCTGAGCTCAACGCACACCGCGCGGCTGACGCCGAACTCCTTCACCGCCACGATCGGGATCCTCCCGTCGCCGCAGCCCAGGTCGTAGAGCACGTCGCCGGGGCCGGCGCCGGCCAGTTCGAGCATCTTGCGCACCACGGGCAGGGGCGTCGGGACGAAGGGCACCCTTACACCCATGGCTCGGCGCCCGCGCCCTCCGCAGCCCGCCCCCGCAGTTTAACGCTGCGCCTTCGCAGCCCTACCGTGAGCAGAACACCGCGTTGTCGTAAGCGAAGACATCGGCGTACATCACTGCCAGAGAGGAGCCCTCTAAACCTAGCTGGGAGTCTACCCTTGTAGAGCCACGGCCGCAGCTTGCAGTCGCCATCCCCCTTGCTGGTCAGGATCCACCTTAGTCTCAATCGATGCTAACGAGGTTACCTCACTGCGCTTAGTGGGGCCGCCGACGCCTACGCCCAACAAGTTGATGTCAATTAAGTTCGATATCAACAGTATGCCCTGAGAACCGGGGTCCCATGCCCACACGCTCTGCATGCGTAAACGCAGTGACATGGAACGAGTTCTGCCACCCGTAATCCACGGGCTCCCAATGCGACACTATGTTAAGGAACGGGTCTCCGGCGACGCTATTTGCAAGGGGTTCAGGGTCCACCTCCGCCCAGCCGATTACGAAGCCGTCAACTGTGAGGCACGGCCTGACCATTGTCACGTTTACGTACTCTGTTGCGAACGCCGCTTCACCTGTGAAGCCAATGGATATCAGATGGTGCTCATTCTCGTTTATCGCAAGCACGAGATACTCGTAACCATCCCATACCGGCCCGAAGCAACGGTGGGTGACGCTATCCTCAAGGGTGCAGTCGACTATACCATCGCTCCGATCTATGTTAAATTTCATCTAGATCGCTCGTAGCATATACTACGTTAAGGTAGATCTCGAGCCAGCGTTTTGTCCCGCTTAGCTTGAATGATGGGCCAAGTATTGCGCATCCCCCTATAGCCCACCGGCACGCTGGGACCCGGTTTGGTTTGGAGGTCCCACCTCGGGCACACCTTAAAACCGCTCGGCCAGGCAGCCTGCCCCTGGCTCGCATCACCGGGCCGGGGTCGCGTCCCCCGTCCCCAGCTTGTAGGTCCGTCTGCTCCACCTCACGGCGAGGCCTTCGCGCGCTAGCCTCGCTAGTAACTTGCCGGCCGCCTGGGTGCTTATTCCCAGCAGCCTCGCGAGCTCCTGGACCGTCACGTAGGTCTTGCCCCGGCTCCGCAGCATGTAGAGCACCGCGTGCGGGTCCAGGGTGACCCTCATGCCCGCCGGCACGGCGGGTCCCGTGTAGCTAGGCCCCGAGGGGCGGGAGAGGGAATGGGGGTCCCCCGAAACTAACCGGCACGGCGCGCTGCCGTGGGGGGCGCGCATATTAGGCCTAGCTCCCCGGCGCCCGGCCGCCGGGGAAGAGGTGAGCGTGTACGTCGCCTCAGCGCCGGAGGAGGCGTACGTGCCCGATACCAGCGTGCTCGTAGAGGGCGCGGTGAGCAAGCTCGTCCGCGAGGGCAGGATACGGGGCAAGGTGCTGATACACCGCGCCGTGCTCGCCGAGCTCGAGCACCAGGCGAACCAGGGCAGGGCGGTGGGCTTCGCGGGCCTCGAGGAGATCAGGCGGCTCCGAGAGCTCGCCCGCGAGGGCCTCATAGACGTCGAGATCGTGGGCGAGAGGCCCAGGCCCGGCGACATCAGGGCCGCAGGCTCCGGCGCCATAGACGCGATCATAAGGGACTACGCGTACGAGGTCGGGGCTACGCTGGTGACCGCCGACCGGGTGCAGGCCCTGGTGGCGCAGGCCATGGGGATGAGCGTCATATACATCCAGCCGCGCGCCGAGGACTCCAAGCTCACCATAGACGAGTTCTTCGATGACGTCACGATGAGCGTCCACCTCAAAGAGGGCGTACCGCCGAGGGCCAAGAAGGGGGCGCCAGGCAAGTGGGTCCTCGTGGACATAAGGGACCGGCCGCTGACTAGGAGCGAGCTAGAGTCCATAGCGCGGGAGATCATAGAGGCCGCCAAGAGGAGGCCCGACGGCTTCATAGAGATCGACAGGGCCGGCTCGACCATAGTGCAGCTCGGCAAGTACCGCGTCGTGATCACGAGGCCGCCCCTCAGCGACGGGTGGGAGATCACGATAGTGAAGCAGCTGAGGAGGCTGAGGCTCGAGGACTACAAGCTGCCGGCCAAGGTGCTGAAGAGGCTCGACGAGAGGGCCGAGGGGATACTAATCGCCGGCGCGCCGGGCATGGGCAAGACGACCTTCGCGCAGGCGCTGGCCGAGTACTACGCGCGCAAGGGCAAGGTGGTCAAGACCATAGAGTCGCCGCGCGACATGGTCCTGCCCCCGGCGATAACTCAGTACTCCAAGGAGTACGCGGACGCCGGTGAGCTCCACGACATATTGCTGCTGAGCAGGCCCGACTACACCGTGTTCGACGAGCTCAGAACCGACGAGGACTTCAAGCTGTACGTCGACCTGCGCCTGGCGGGGATAGGCATGATAGGCGTCGTCCACGCGACGTCGCCCATAGACGCCATCCAGAGGTTCCTGAACCGCGTCGACCTGGGCATGCTGCCGAGCATAGTAGACACCGTGATCTTCATCGAGAACGGGCGCGTGGCTGGCGTGTACGACCTACGGCTGACCGTCAAGCTGCCCACGGGCCTGCGGGAGGCCGAGCTGGCCAGGCCCGTGGTCGAGGTGAGGGACTTCCTGACCGACGAGCTGCTGTACGAGATATACACGTTCGGCGAGCAGACCGTCGTCGTGCCGGTCAAGAGGCTTGTGGCGTCGAGCGTGGAGGACAAGCTGAGGCGCGTGATCGAGCGGCTGATCCCGGGCGCCGAGGTCGAGCTCCGCGACAACGTGCTCGTGGTCAGCGTGCCGCGCGCGATGGCCCACCTGGTGCAGAAGAAGATCAAGAGGATACGCAAGCTCGAAGATAAGTACGGCGTCACGATCAGGATAAACGTTGTAGGGTAGCGGTGCTTTGAGCGCGACCGAAGGACGCGCGTCAGGGCTTAGAGCTGAGCGCGAGCTCGCCCGCAAGCTGTGGAGCCGAGGCCTGGCTGTGGTGCGCGGGCCCGCGAGCGGCGCCGGCGCGCGCCGCCTCTTCTACCCGGACCTGGTGGTGATGTACCGGGGCTTCGTGGCTGTGCTAGAGGTCAAGGCAAGGTCGAGGCCCGAGGGCATCACGCTAACCGCGGACAGGGTGTCCAGGCTGTTCGAGTTCGCCCGCCGTGCCGGCGCGCGCGTCTTCCTGGCCGTCAAGCTACGCGGCGCCGGGTGGCGCTTCGTCGAGCTGGAGGAGGGGTTGAGGGGGCCCGACGGTGCCGTGCGCGTGAGCGCGGAGCAGCTCAGGAGGGGGCTCGACCTCGAGGCCTTCACGAGGCTCGTGAAGGCCAGCGGGGAGCTGGGCTTGCCGGGTCAGCCGGGTAAGTTATCATCACCCAGCTCAGGCCGGGAGTAAGTCATCACCCCGAGGGGCGGCCGTGCCTACCTCAGCCTCACCTCCCTAACCTTGGTCTCGCCCTTGTACCGCCAGACGAGCCTCACCGAGCTGCCCTCGGGCACCTCACCGAGCTCCACCCTGGTCTCGGCGCCAGGCTCGAGGGCTGGCAGCTCGAGCCTCTTCAAGACGAGGCCCCGGCTCGTCACGACGAGCAGCGCCAGCTCGGGCCTCGCCGAGCCCTCGTTCGCCACTGTCACGACCACGCCCCGCCCCGTCCTTTCGACCGACCTGAACGACAGCCTGGGCTCCGACTTGACGCTGCGCTCCACGAGCAGCGACGAGATGACCAGCGTGCGCGGGTAGAACGGGTAGGGTGGCTTCCGGTACAGCATCCTCAACTCGCGGGCCACGCCTCCACACTCGAAGCTGATCTCGTGGTAGCCGACCAGGCCCTTCACCTCGACCTCGCGGGGCCCGCAGCCTACCACCAGCTCGGCCGCGCGGCTCGGCATGCCCACCACGAGGCTCAGCCTAGCCCCCTCTACCGCGTAGGGCAGTTTGACCACCTTCTCCTCACCCGGCATCATGGCCAGGGCGCCGCCGTAGTACAGGTACGTGGTTGTCGACGCCTCGTCGGGGTAGAGGGCCAGCACGCTTATGTCGGTGAGCTCGATCTCTGGCGAACCCTCGTACTGGACAACGACCCTGTACGGCGGCTCCGAGCTGCCGAGGACTGGCGTGAGGTCGTAGATCGCCTTGGCGTAGTAGCGGCTGGCCTCGTCGAGGTCGAGAAGCAGGGCCGGCTTGAACTCGCGCGTCACGGCGATACGGTTCACCCAGAGCCTCCACTTAGGCAGGACCCGGTCCCTCAGCACCATGCCCACCTCCAGGTACGCCCGGACCGGCTTGACCTCGACCGGCGGCTCGAACACGAACGAGTACTCCGTTGACGACTGCAGGCCCCCGAGCCTAACGAGGGGGGTGTCCACCACGTGTTTCACCAGCAGCTTGGCCTCCTTCGCGGCGTCGTAGACGGCCAGCTCACCCTTCACAGCCGATCAGCCTCGCGTCCAGACTCCCCGAGCTCGGGCGGCCAGTTTAGGGTAGCCCCCAGCCCGAGCTTAGCTCCTGAAGCAGCTTAGCCCTGAGCCTGCGCTCCTCGAACGTCCCCTGGGCCACCACCACGTACAGTCGCGCCACCTTGCCCTCCGACGGCCTGAGCAGCCTCCCCAGTCTCTGCACGAACTGCCTCCTGGATATGAGGGACGAGAGCACTACACCTACGTCGGCGTCGACCACGTCGAGCCCCTCATCGCCCACCGTCGTCGTGACGAGCACCGCTGGCCGACGCGCTTTGAAGGCGCGCAAGGCCGCTAGCCTCGCCTCCTCGCTCATCCTGCCCGTCAGCAGCAGCGCCCCCAGCATCCTCGCCAGCCTCTCGGCGGCGTCAACGTAGTCGACGAAGACTATCACCTTGGAGCCACGCGCGAGCTCGCGCTTAACGAGGTCCCTCACCGCCTCCAGCTTCGAGTCCATGGTCGTCAGGAGCCTGCGAAGCGCCGATATCGTCCTATACGCCTTTCCCACGAGGCTCGGGTCGAGCTCCAGCAGCGCCGCCGCGTCGCGCAGGTTGGGGTAGCGGCTGAGCTCCTCCACCAGCTTGCGGTAGAGCTGCCTCTCCTCGGGCCTCATCTTCACCCTCACCACGTCCACGACAAAGCTGGCGATATAGCCCTCCTCGGCCAGCTCCCTGGCCGACCTCTCGTAAACGACGCCGCCCATGAGCTTGAACAGCTCGTCGTGCAGCCCATCCTCTCTGTAGGGTGTCGCCGAGAGGCCCATGCGGTAGGGGGCTAGCACCCTCTGGGCTATGATCCTGAACTTCTGGGCCGGCAGGTGGTGGGCCTCGTCCACTATGAGCAGCTTGAACCTGCGGGCGAGCTCGCCGACGTAGCGCACGGCTGACTGATACGTCGAGACCGTCACTGGGCTGAGCTGCTTGCGCTCGCCGTAGAACAGCCCCAGGCTGCCGGGCGGTATGTTCGTTAGCTCCCTCAGCTTCTCGTACCACTGCATCATCTGCTCCTTCGTGTACGTGACCACGAGGGTCGGGCACCGCGTGCGCAGTATGGCGGCGATGCCTACCACAGTCTTGCCCGAGCCTGTGGGCAGCACTATCACGCCCCGCCTGCGCTCGAGCCACCTGCTGAGGGCCTCCTCCTGGTACGGCCTTAGATCGACCTTCAGCTCACCTTCGACCTCCGAGCACTCCAGCATGCCGCTCGCATCTACAACTCTGAACCCCTCGGCCTCGAGGAGCTTAACCGCGTCTAGCACGAGGTAGGGCTTCACCACGTAGCCCCCGTGCTCGCGGCTGTAGACGCAGCCCCTCGGGTCCGCAGCCTTCAGCTGGCTCAGTACCTCGCCTATCTTTAGCCTCGACGTTAGCAGGAATCCCGAGTCCAGCGCCCGCAGCTCCACGACCTTGAGATTCCCGAGAGCCTCCAGGAGCTGCCTCGAGGCGCCTACGGGGTCCTCGGCGTACCGCTTGACGAGCTCGAGCACGTCATCGATGTCGTCGTACGCCCTGGCAAGCTTACCCTCGTCTAGCTCGAAGACGCTGCAGCCGCCGGCCCGGCCTACGTAGTTG